>NZ_SOGM01000008.1:0-22289 GCF_004403545.1 Cryobacterium sp. TmT2-59
CGGGCGGGGCGACGGGCGGCGGGCGGGACGGCGGGCGGGCGGGACGGCAGGCGGGCGGGACGGCAGGCGGGCAGGACGGCAGGCGGGCGGGCGACCGGCGGCATCCGTCGGCATTGGGTCTCGTGTCCTGCCCGTGAGGGGTCCCACATCGACCTTCCGGAGGCCCGGGAAGGTCGATATGGGACCCCTCACGATCGTTTGCCAAGCACGGATACCCCGGGGGCCGACGGCAGGGCGGCGGGCGGATGCCCCGGGTCAGGCGAGTGCCGGCTCGGAGCGGAGGCCGGCCACGATTTCGAGCGAACGGATGCGCCCCGGCAGCGTCGCGGCCTGCGCGCTGACCATGAGCTGGTCGGCGCCGGTGGCGTCCAGCAACTCGGTGAGTCGGGCATCCACCTCGTCGGGCGTGCCGATCGCCTGCCGCCGGTTGCGGGCCAGCGCGACCTCCTGCTCGTAGGGGCTGAACCGGTAGGCCTCCGCCTCCGCCGCCGACACCGGCTCCGGCTTCTTTCCCTGGCGCATCCGGATGTAGGTGATCAGTCCGGGCAGCGATTCGCGGCGCGCGACCTCGGGGTCGTCGTCGGCGATGACGCCCACCGTGATCATGGTGTGCGGCTCGGCGAGGAACCGGCTCGGCTTGAATCCGGTGCGGTAGAGGTCGAGGGCGGCCTCGGTGTGCTCCCCCGCGAAATGGTGCGCGAAGGCGAACGGGAGCCCCAACGCGCCGGCAACCTGCGCGCTGAAGCCGCTTGAGCCGAGCAGCCACAACTCCGGGGCGTCACCGAGGCCGGGGTACGCGGTGATGCCGCGCAACGGATTGTCCGGGGCCATGCCGCCGTGGAAGAACCCGATCAGGTCCGCCAGCTGCTGCGGGAAGTCGTCGACCCCGAGGCCCGCGGGGCTGCGGCGCAGGGCCAGGGTGGTGGCGGCATCCGTGCCCGGGGCGCGCCCGATGCCGAGGTCGATCCGGTCGCCGTAGAGGGCGCGGAGGGTTCCGAACTGCTCGGCCACGACGAGCGGGGCATGGTTGGGCAGCATCACGCCGCCGGAGCCGACCCGGATACGCTCGGTGCGCGCCGCGATGCCCGCGATCAGCACGGCCGGCGCGCTCGAGGCGATGGCCGGCATGTTGTGGTGCTCGGCCACCCAGAACCGGTCGTAACCGAGTCGTTCGGCGGCCTGCGCCAGACGGATGCTGCCGCCCACCGCGTCCGCGCTGGTGCCGCCGGCGGGGCGGCTGGCCAGGTCGAGCACGTTGATCGGGAGGGTGCGCATCCCTCACGGTAACCGGTCGGGGCTGGGTGGAGGTTGGGGCCGGGGGTCGGCGACGGTCGGGCTCGGGGCCGGCGGTCGGCGACGGTCGGGCGCGGGGCCGGCGGTCGGCGACGGTCGGGCGCGGGGCCGGCGGTCGGCGACGGTCGGGCGCGGGGCCGGCGGAGGTTGGGTGCGGTGCGGTCGGAGGTTGGGTGCGGTGCGGTCGGAGGTTGCGCGGGGCCAGACTGGGAGCGNTGGGTGCGGTGCGGTCGGAGGTTGCGCGGGGCCAGACTGGGAGCGGGGCCGGGCCGACTGGCATGCGCGGACCGACCCGTCTAGGGTGGTGAATCCGACAGTGTTGCGGTCCTCCACCCGGCACGGTCGTCGGGGGCCGACCGCTCAGACCCCGAGAGGTGATGACGTGGCCGGCCTGAACCCCGACTCTCCCGCCGCACCACTCCCCGGCTCCCCCACTTCGGGTACGCCCGCCGCGGACTCGCAGGGGCGGGCCCAGCTGCGCCGGTGGGCGCTGCGACTCGGGCTGGCCTATCTGGTCGCACTACTCCTGATCGCATTCTGGCCGACACCGGTGGACCGGGACGCGCACGATTTTCTGCTGGCCGCCCTCGGCTGGCTGCAGGGGCATGGCGCTCCGGGCTGGGTGCGCTACGACCTGGTGGAGTTCATGGCGAATGTCGTTCTGTTCGTCCCGGTGGGGATGATCGTGGTGATCCTGGCCGGCTCGCGCCGCTGGTGGCTGGCCGTGCTGGCGGGTTTCGCGGCGAGCTGCACGATCGAGCTGGGCCAGCTGATCTTCCTGCCGGCCCGGTTCGCCACCCTATCCGATGTGGTCGCGAACACGGCGGGTGCGGCCGTGGGCGCCGTGCTCGCCCTGATGCTGCTGCCGCTGCTGCAGGCGCTGGCGCTGGCGGGATCGGCTCGCAGGTCGACTCGCGGGGCGACGGGCGTTTAGCTGCCCAACGGGTGGCTAATTCAGGAGAGCCGGGGTGGACGCCGGCCTCAGCGCCGAAAACATGGGGCGGCGGATGGCCGGGGCCGGGTTTCTCCTGAATTCGCCACAGGGGGCCGCAGAACAATGGGTAGTTGGGGGCAGCGCGGATCCGTCGTGCATATCTCCTGCAGATCGTTCGGAACAGGCCGGGTTCGACCCCAAAACGGCCTTTCTGCCACAAATTGCAGGAGTTATGCGCGACAGCCCGGCCCCCGGCTAGCCCCTCGCCTGCAGCTCGGGCTGGTAGTCGCGCATGGTGTCGGTCTGGAGGCCCTTCTGCACGGCGGCGAGGCCGACCCAGTCCACGTGCACGATCGACTGGCCGTCGGAGGAGGTTCCCGTTCCATCGGTCGGCATCGTGAAGAAGGTGACCTGCGGCTCCCGCACATCCCGCAGCTCCCAGCCCAGCGAGGTCAGGTACGCGGAGTCCAGGCCGTCATCCACGGCCAGGAAGGGGGTGAGCGTCTTCAGCAGACCGGACAGCTTAACCGGATCGGCGAACACGGACCTGTGCATGGCCGCGGTCAGAAGCCCGCTGATGATGAGCTGCTGGTTGCGCACCCGCTGGAAGTCGCCGTCCTGGAACGCGTAGCGCTCCCGCGCGAACGCGATGGCTTCCTTACCATTCAGGTGCTGCGAGCCCGCTTCGAAGTGGTGCCCCTTGAGATGGTAGGAGTCGAAGGCGATCGGGTTGTCGATGTCGACGCCGCCGAGGGCATCCGTCGCCTGTTCGAACCCGGAGAAATCGACCACGGCCACGTGATCGATGCGGGTGCCGAGCAGGTTTTCCACGGTCTGCACGGCCAGCGGCACCCCGCCCCAGGAGAGCGCGGCATTGATCTTGGCCTGCCCGTGCCCTGGCACCTCAACCCAGCTGTCGCGCATGATCGACATGACGGAGAGGCTCTTGCGATCGGCCGGCACGTGCACGACCATCATGGTGTCCGATCGCTCACCACGGATGCCGGCGAGGTCCTTCCCCGTGGCGCCGCGGGTGTCCGATCCGAGCAGGAGGATGGTCTGCGCCTGCCCAGCGGGCACCCCGCCCAGGACCGCGGAAGGGTCGAGGGCGGCGGCGGGGGCATTCGCTGCGGCGACGCCCGCCGTGCCCGGCGCCGCTTGCCCAGCCTGCGGGCGGGAGGCCTCCTCCGGGAAGGCGTTCGAGATATTCTCGGTGCCGCTGTCGAAGGCGCGGGTCAAGCTGAACGCATAGACGCCGCCTGCGGCGACGGTGACCAGCAGAACCGTGCCGAGCGCACCCAGGGCGATGCGCCAGGGATGACGTTTGCGCGGCGCTGCGTGCGCCGGGCCGGGGTGTTTGTGGCGCAGAAAATCGTTGATTCCGTTCGGCATTCGGGTTGCCTCCTGTGGCCGCTCGAGCGAACGGTGACGACACCATAGCCCGACCTTTTCCCGGCGGATATGGGCCGTTCCCGACGCCCGGGGCCCGCACTGCGCACGCCACGGCATCCGCCGATCCATGGGGGCAAAGATCGAGGGCTGCTACCGCATCGTCTTCAACTCGCGGTCGTAGGCGGCCAAGGTATCGGTCTGGAAACCCTGCTGCACGACCGCGAGCCGGGCCCAGTCCACGTGCACGATCGCCTGACCGTCTGAGGAGGCTTCCGATCCGGCGATCGGCATCATGAAGAAGGTGACCTGTTTTTCCGGCACGTCCCGCAGCGCCCAGGCCAGGGAGGCCAGGTAGGCGGAGTTGAGGCCATCGTCAACGGCCAGGAAGGGCGTGACCGTGCCCAGCAGACCCGACGTCTTCACCGGATCGGACAGCATGGAATTGCGCATCGCCCCCATCAGCAGGCCGCTGATAAGGAGCTGCTGGTTGCGCACCCTCTGAACGTCGCCATCCTGGAACGCTGCCCGCTCGCGCGCGAACGCGACGGCCTCCGCGCCGGTCAGGTGCTGGGAGCCTTTATCGAAGTGGTGCCCCTTGAGGTGGTCTGAATCGAAGCTGATCGGATTGTTGATGTCGACTCCGCCCAGGGCATCCGTCACCTGTTCGAACCCGGAAAAATTGACCACGGCCACGTGATCGATGCGGGCGCCGAGCAGGGTTTCCACGGTCTGAACAGCCAGCGGCACCCCACCCAGGGAGATAGCCGTTCTGATCTTCGCTTGCCCGTGCCCGGGCACTTCGACCAGGCTGTCGCGCAGGATCGCCATGACGTAGAGGTTCTTGTGATCGGCCGGCACGTGCACCACCATCAGGGTGTCCGAGTGCTCATCACTGACGTTGGCAAGTTGTGTCCCCGTGGCTCCTTTGGTGTCCGATCCGAGCAGCAGGATGTTCTGCGCCTGCCCCGCGGGCACTGCGCCCTGCGCCGAGGACGGTGTGGCAGCGCCCTGCGGCGCTGTGATGGCTTTGGGGCGGGACGCCTCCTTCGGGTAGGCGTTGGAGATCTTCTCGGTGCCGCCGTCGAAGGCGCGGGTCAGGCTGAACGCGAAGATTCCGACGGCGGCGACTGCGACCACCAGCACCGTGCCGAGCACGGCCAGGGCGATGCGCCAGGGGTAACGTTTGCGCGGAGCCCGGTGGAACGGGCCGGTCGTTTCAGGGCGCTGTGCGTTCTTTCCGTTCGGCATTCGGGTTACCTCCTGTGGCCGCTCGAGCGAACGGTGACGACACCATAGCCCGGCCTTTTCCCCCCGGATACGGGCCATTCCCGAAACACGTCACGCCCAGGAGAGAACGGCGCCCCAAACCTGCGCTGATGGCCACTTCCGCGGTCGCCGGTATGACACCGGCGACCGACTAGACTGTATCAAGGCCGTTGTGCAGCTCGCCGTGGACCGCGAGGACCTCGGCCCGGGCCTGCGACCGTGGCTGCACGAATTTGTCGCGGGGCTCGGCTGAGCGCCATCCGTCAGGCGGAGACGGCCTCGAGCTGCGGGATCAGCGTCTCGAGGAACGCGGCGGTGTCTTCCCAGCCACCCACGGCGACGCACTCGACCCCGAGCACCTTCACCGGGTAGTCGTTGCCGTTCTCGTCGAGGCGGTCGCCGACAAACAGCATCTCGTCGAGGGGCACCCCGGTGAGCACGGCGAGCTTGTTCATGCCGTAGGCCTTGTCGATGCCGCGCCGGGTGATGTCCACGGACGTGGACCCGCCGGAGCGCACCTCGAGGTCGGGCAGCAGCGCCTGCACCGCTTCGCGCAGGGCGTTCTTCTTCTCGCCGGTGGGGTCCCACGCGGTTTTCGCGGCGACCGGGGCGGCCTGGCCGAGAGCGGAGAAGGTGATTTGCGAGCCGCGGTCTTCGAGGATCGGGCCCCAGGTCTCGCTCTCCCAGTAGCCGAGCGAACGGGCGGAAATCTCGACGGCGTTGAGGGCATCCGTCTTCTCGGCCTCGGTCAGGTATTCGGCGTAGATCTGGGTCCAGGCTCCGTCGACGTGGCGGAAGTACTGGGTGCCGCAGGTGGGCATCAGGTGCAGGCGGGCGAGGGCCTCGTCGCTGACGCCCTCGAGGTTGTCGATCAGTTGCATGTGGAACTGCGCGATCTGGCCACCGGAGATGACGCAGACCTCGACGGCGCCGAGCAGGCGCACCATCAGGGCGGCCATCCGCGGGTCGAGCGGGGACTTGGAAGCGGCGAGGGTGTCATCGAGATCGAAGGCCACCAGGCGGGGAAGGGTCGTCATGTGTGCGGTTCCTTTAATTGGCGCAAAGCCGGCATTGCGGCTCGGAGCTTGACGTCACCTATGCGCGACGCCCGCAAAAAGTGTACAGCCGGGGGCTGACGGATGCCCGTGCGCGGGTTTCAGAGGACGAACCGGGCGGGCACGGCGCAGGGGCGGGGCTCGAGCAGCTGGACTGGTGACGGTTAGTGGGTCGAATCCGTGGCGCTGGGGTGGGCGCGAGCCGGGGCGCGGGCGCTGCGATCGCGGCCGGCACCGCTGGCCCGGTGGGCGCGGTGGTCCTGGCCGGGAACCCAGGTGCGGGTGGGATCGAAGCAGACCGGTGCCATGACCTCGGGTTTGCCCCGGACCATGCGGATCAACCACCCCGATGTCTCGATGCTGTGGTGATGGAACCAGCAGAGCAGCACCCCGTTGTCGATGTCGGTGGGGCCGTGGTTCACCCACGGGATGATGTGGTGCACCTCCGCCCAGGCCGCGTTCACCTGGCAACCCGGGATGATGCACCCGCCGTCGCGGGCGGCGATGGCGCGGCGTTGGCCCTGGCTGAAGAATCTTTCCTTCCCGCCGAGGTAGAGGACCTCCCCGTCCACGCCGAAGAGGATCTTGCGGTACCCGCCGGCGCAGATCAGCTGATTCACGGTGCGCATCGACACCGGGGCTTCGACCCCGTCGATCCACCCCACCCCGTGCTCGTCGGCGAGGTCGACCGCGTTCACGTGCACCATCACGGTCGGGGCGGCCCCACCCATCTTCGGGGTTCCCGGTGCGCGCGACGCGGCCTCGAACACCCCGCGGAGGATGTCCGCGCGTTTCTCGCCGCCGTTCCGGTCGTCGCTCAGGGCGGCGGCCTCGGCGCCGGGGATGAGCTCCCCGGAATCCATCAGCGCCTGCTCCTCCGCACTGGGGAATGCGGGTGCCGCGTGGGCGGAGAGATAGGTGTCGAAGATGCCGTTCATGATGCCGCGGAGCTCCGCGGTGACCGCTCCCCGCAGGGGGTAGAGGCCGTCGCGAAGCAGGCCGAACCCGAAAGTGCTGCGCGGCTCGGCGACGTCTTCGTTCGGGGCGGTGCCGTCCGGGTCGAGCCGCGCCTGCCACTGCACGGCCATGCCCCGGATCAGGTCCGCCGGGAAAGCGAACCCCTCGCCGGGCAACCCCTGGGTCTCTTCGGTGATGGCGCCGGTCGCCGCGGCAACCAGGGCCCGCTCAGCGGTGAGGAGGTCGTCTGGAGCGACGCTCGGACTGACCTTGTCGAGGGTGGTGACGATGGCTTCGGCAGCGTCCACGCCCAGATCGCCTGCACTCAGGCCCGCGGCGACAGTCGAATAGTACGGGGGCAGCATGCTGGTGCCGGCCCGGCGCTGGCCGACGTTCCCGCCGAGCCGCACGCGACGGTTGGCCTCGCGCGCGGAGACCCGGGTGAGGCGCGTGATGAGGTCGATGCCGTTGCTCGCCCCTTGCTTCCAGGCCAGGGAATCGTGGCCGAGGATGCTACGGGAGCGGTCCGCGACATCCGTTGCAGTGGAGACTCGTGCCGCATCCACGCTGCGGCCGAGGTGCTCGACCGCGCCGAGCACGGCCAGGGCATCGGTGTCGGACAGTAGCGATAACGTGATGTCAGCGAGAGCTTTGGCTATTGCCCGAGCGGCCTGCTCGATTCGCTGCGCAGGTGAATCTGCCGCCTCTGCCGGGGCGGCTGGTGACTGCGGTGCGGATGCTCCTGCCATGCCCCGATTTTAGCAAAAAGCGTACGTGTTGTCGAGACTATCTCAACTATTTATCAAAGTGTTTCGCAGATAGTTACTAATGAGGCTGGTGTTGCTCGTGGGACTCGATGGCCGGCGAGGCGCCGCAGAACCGGGCCCGAGACGGCGCCGAACCGTGAGTTGCGACCCTCTTCAAGCAAGAAACAGGGTCGAAACTCACGGCTCGGCGAAGGAAGCGGGGCTCGTAGGATGACCGGCGCGAACCGCAGGCAGGCGTGAGTGGGGAGTGGGCCAGGGAGGGGCAGCGCGAGCAGGGGCGGCTACTGGCAGGGGCGCCGATGGGCGAGCAGGGGCGGCTACTTGCAGCCGGGGGCGTCGAGGGTGACCGTCGTGGGGTGCAGCATCGGGGTGGTCTGGAGGACGGGAGCCGCGTAGGTGCCCTTCGGGCCGGTGAAGACGGCCGTGACCGCGCTCGACTGGCCGGGCTTCAGCATGACCGAGAACCGGGCCACCGGCCTGCCCAGGTCGTCGGTCGTGGTCTCGAGGTCGGCGCCCTCCGCGGCGTCGATCGACGACGATACGAACGTTGTGCCGGGAGGGCCGTAGACGAAGACCTCGGTGCGAAATTGCTTGACGCCCCAAGCTCCGCTGGCCACGTACTTCGGCAGCTTCGCGGCAAGCTCGGGCGTGAGGGTGGAGTGAAGGTTGGCCGTGGTGGTGAAGGTGGGGGTCTCGGCGGTGCAGACATCCGTACTGAGCGTCGCGCCGGTTTCGAGATAGAAATCCATTTTGGACTCGGACATGTCCCGGAAGAATACGCCGGTGGTGGTCGAGTCAGCGTTGGTGGTGGGCAGGATGCCGGCGAGTGGGGTGCGCTCGAGAATCTTCTGCTCCTCGGGGTGCGCGCTCCACGCCATGATGCGGTGCTCGGTGACGCCCTGGGTGACGGCCTTCAGCATGTCCTGCGGTTCGGCCTGCGAGTTCGTCACCGCATCGAACATGGTCTTGGCGGCCTCGGCGAAGAACGCGTCGGTCTGAAGGTAGCCATCCGGGCCCTGGTAGCGGAAGTAGATCTCGTTGAGCAGCAGGGACACGGCGTTGTCTTTCGAAAGAACGTCACCCGTGCTCATCGTGACCGGTTCTGTGGCGCCCAGCATGTGGGCGAGGGCCGCCGGGTCGATTGAAATGACGCCGTCGACGGTGCCCCCGAGGTCGCGCTGCCAGAACGCCTGGGTTATCTGCGCGGCAGTCGGGAAATCAGGCCGGCTGGTTGCGAGGTTCAGCCTGGTGAACATCAACGGGGTGAAAAGTGAAGAAAGCTTTGGGTCTTCGGCGACAGCCGGCTGCGCGTCGTCTCGTACGAAGCTCTGGCTCGACGCTTGACGTCCGATACTGATCGAACCGTCGTCGACGGTGACCTCGGTCAGGGCGGCAGCGGTGCCTCCGAGCGCCGTGGTCTCGGCGAGGTTCTGGAAGATCAAGATGTAGTTTCGTGGCCCCGAGGCGCCCATCATGGCGGGTGCGACCGAGGTGAACGAGCTCACCTCCCCGATCGTCGTCGCCGCGCCGTCGAGCATGGTGGAGAGTTTGGTGCCGGCTGCACTGACCTCATCGACGGTGCCGTCGAGCTTGATCGCGCCCACGGATGCCGCCGCCGAGTCGAGCGCTGTGCTCGCCGTTGTCAGGGCCGCGTTCAGGTCCACGATCGGCGTCAGGTTGATCTTGCCGTCAATTGGTTTCAGCGACGCCGCGCTGAGGCCCGACGCCACCGTAGCGATCGGCCCGACCGCGTCCTGCGCCACCACATCGATGGCTTCCGCCATCTGGCGCACGGCGGTGAGGTTGGCGCCGGCGAACGGAACGACTTCCGCCGCCCGCCAGAGTGGGTCATGGGCCTGGTCGACGGCCTTGCCCGTAGCCGCGGAGAGCTTCGTGGAGGTGGTACCGAGGCCGGTGAAATCCATCGCCGTGGCCTGGCTCTTGAGGGTGCCGACGAGAGTCTGCGCCTTCTCGAGCTCGGCCTTGGCCGCCAGTGCCCGGGAACCCACCCAGCCCCCGGCGATGGCGAGAAGTATGACGAGCCCGACCAGCACGGCGACTACGATCCACGGCCAGCGGCGCCGGCGTGTGATCCTCTGCAGTCAAGTGGGGGGCGGTGGCAGCGCGGTCGTCGCTTGATTCAGTCACCTACGAACGCTAACCCATGCCGGCTGTGAGCTCAGTATCGGCCGGCGCGAGAAGTGGCCCCAGCACTAAAGCCCGGCGGGCAGCGGCCCCGTCGCCACGAGATACAGGCGCTGGGTGGGCCGGGTCATGGCCACATACAGCGCGCCGGCGCCGCGCTCGGACGCCGCGACGATCCCCGCCGGGTCCACCACCACCACGGCATCGAATTCAAGTCCCTTGGAGTCGTGCGGGGTGAGCAGCGCGATCTCCTTGAGCAGGCCCTCCGCCCCGAGGCCCACAACGGAGGGCCCGAACGAGGAGACCAAGGAAGCGTGGACCCCGGCGAGCGCAGGCTCGAGCACTATCACCGCGACGGTGCCACCGAGACCCAGTGCGCGTTCGCGCCCGACGGCGTCGGCGACATCCGTCACCGTTTCGATCGGCCACTCGCTAGCCCGCACCGACCGGGCCGGCGTGATCGGCAGGTTGTGGGCGAGGGCCATTGACTCCGCGGCCGAGGCGATCTGGCTGGGCGTGCGGTAGTTCACGGTGAGCTCCTCGAGCCGCCACCGGTCGGCCTCGAGCGACCCGGAGAGCAGCGGCGCGAGCGCCTCACGCCAGTTCGACGCGGCCGCCGCCGACGCCGCCTGCGCGATATCTCCGACGATCGTGAACGAGCGCAGCGGGCCGCGCCGGAGCACCAGGCGCCACTGCATGGGCGAGAGTTCCTGCGCCTCGTCGACGACCACGTGGCCGTAGGTCCAGGAGCGGTCGAGGGCCGCGCGCTCGGCCGTGGTGGCCCGGTCGCCCAGCTCGGCGAAGTTGTCGGCGAGGGCCTTCGCGTTGACGAGCCCCTTCACCTCCATGTTCGAGATCGCCAGTTCGGCGTTCTCCACGTCGCGCTTGCGCTGCTCCTTCTGCTCGCGCTTCTGGGCCGCGTCGACGACGTTGTACTCGCCGAGGTGCTCGGCCGCCTCGTCGAGCAGTGGAATGTCGGAGATGGTGAACTCGGCGCCGCGCGGGCGCTGCAGCAGCGCACGCTGGGCGGGCGTCCAGGTGGGGGTGAGCTGCGCCAGCCACTGCGGGCGCGCATAGAGATCCTGCAGCAGCTTCTCGGGGGTGAGCGGCAGCCACGCGGTGTTCAGCGCCACCCGCACGTCGTCGGCGAGGCGCAGGTCTTCGCGCAGCATGGGCAGGTCGGTGTCGTCCATCGACCGGCCGTCTTTCTTCAGCTGGGCCAGCCACTCCTTGGCCAGGGCGCCGAGCGCGTTCTTGACGAACGTGACCCGGGCCTCGTTGTGCGACTTGCCGGTGGCCCGCGCCCGGTGAATGGCCGTCTCGATCAGGTGTGGGTGCAGTGTCAGCCGGTCACCATTGACCACGAGCACCTGCGGCTGGGCCGGCACCCACTGCCGCGAGCGCACGGCGCGTTCGATCAGCCGCGCCATAGAGGTCTGGCCCTTGAGGGCGGCGACGGCCGGGGCATCCTCTCGGGTCGCCTCGACGCCCGGGTAAAGCTGGCCGACAGATGCGAGCACCACCCCGGTCTCCCCCAGCGACGGCAGCACCGCCTCGATGTAGTTGAGGAAGGACTCCGACGGCCCCACGATGAGCACACCCGAGTTCTTCAACCGATCCCGATGCGTATATAAGAGGTACGCCGCACGGTGCAGGGCCACGGCCGTCTTGCCGGTGCCCGGCCCGCCCTGCACAACAAGCACGCCCTTCAGGTCTGAACGGATGATGCGGTCCTGCTCCGCCTGGATCGTCGAGACGATATCGCTCATGTGCCCGGTGCGCTGGGCGGTGAGCGCGGCCAGCAGTGCGCCCTCGCCCTGGTGCACGGTTGCCGAATCGCCCTCGAGCAGCGCGGCGTCGAGGATCTCGTCCTCGATGCGCACGATGTCGCGGCCCTTCGAGAGCAGGTGCCGGCGGGCGCGGGCGCCGAGCGGCGTCGCCGCCGTGGCCTGGTAGAACGCGCTGGCCTGCGGCACCCGCCAGTCCAGCAGCAGTGGCTGCAGGTCTTCGTCGCGCAGGCCCACCCGGCCGATGTAGCGGTAAAGGGAACCGGCATCCGCGTCGTCGGACGCGACCTCGAGCCGGCCGAACGCCAATCGGTCGTCGACCTCGCGCAGCTGCACGATGCGGTCCTCGTAGAGGCGCGCGAAGGTGTCGCGTTCGGAGCGGGACTGGTGGTTGCCGCCCACGTCGAGCCGCCGCACCGCCGTGAGCTGCTGCTCCGCCTCGCGCTGCAGCGCGTCCAGGCGCGCATACAGCGTCGCCACGTAGTTCTGTTCCCGCTGAAGCTCCAGGTCGACCACTCGCACACCCCTTGAAATCCGACATTCAAGTTTACTCGGATCGAGCAGAGCTGCCCGCCAGCCGCTCACGGCGGGGGCACGAGCACTAAATCCCTGATCAGCCCCTAGACGGATGCCCCCTCCGGTGCTACGTCTGATCCAACGGGTTCCGCAGTCTCCGACGGGAAGGCAATCCCATGGTTCAGGTGCGAGTGAGAGTGCGTGCAATCGGGGTGGTCGCTCTCGCGACGGCGCTGGTGCTCACGTTGACGAGCTGCGGGGTCGCCGCGGAGACGGCGCCGGCCTGGAAGACCGCGCTCAGCCAGGCCTTGAAGAAACTCGGGCCGTACGGGGACGAATTCGGCACGATGGCAAAGCCGGCCCCGGTAGACGATCTCGCCGGCGCACTCAAGGGTGTGCCGGCTCAGGGCCTGACCGCGGAAGAGGCCGCCATGATCGCGCGCGCCGAAGCGATCGTGCGGTTCTGGCGAGAGGTCATGCGGGTGTCCGCCTCTGCCGATACGTTGGCCGGGGCCATCCCCGACGAGGCGATCAAACTGGTGACCCTGCGCCTCGGCCCGAACTCGAGCCCTGAATTCGTCAGCCACGTGGACGACCTGGCGGCGCGGGCCCTCAAAGGGCTCACCTGCAACATGACGCAGAAACTCCTGGACCGCGCCGGCAAGGACGCCGTCGCCAACCGTCCTCTCTCCTATGACCCGGCTGTCGGGCTCACGAGCGACTCCGTGCGCACGTACTTCGATGCGAACCTGGCCGCACTCGGCTACGACCTGACTGCTGTCAACGAGACTTTCGCCGCCTACGGATTCTCGATCGACGCCATCGGCACGGCCACGACGTGGACGAGCGCGATCACGGGGGTGATTGACGCCCCCGATCTGACGACCCAGCGCGCCTACGTCTACTACATCCGGCTCTGCCTCGTGCCCGCGCGTTAATCACGGCCGCCTGAGCCCAGACCCGCGCGCCCTGTTCCGTTGCGGGGGTCGGCCTCTCCCCTAGGCTGGCAGTGCGCGGGGGATGCGCACGAACAAGGCCCGCCGCCGGGAGGCAGTGCGCACGACTATGGGGGCAGTATCCTGCGCAGGATGAATCGTCAACGGAGTAAAACGCTCGCGGCAACACTGCTGGTTGCCGGCGTGCTGATGGTGTGCGGATGCGCCGCCCGCTCCAATCCGGAAGGCTCCTCGGAGCAGGCCGAGGAGACGACGACCGCCGACACCGTCGCCGCGGCCATCGACGCCATCGCCCCCGACCTGATCGACCACATCGACCTGGTGATGAACACGTCGGTGGGCTGCCCGGGCGCCGACGGAACCCCGCAGGCCACGGTGCGCGCCTGGCAGAACATGCGCTACGTGTGGCTGGCCACAGGAACTGAGCCGCTCGCCGTGGCCGACGCGTTGATCCGGGCCTACGAAAAGGACGGCTGGGACCCCACGCCGAATCAGGCCGAGGAGGCCGGCGCCGGCCGCACGGTGCTGCTGACCAAGGAAGGCGGCGCCGACAAGGCCCCCGGACTCAGCGTCTCCGCCCGATCGGACACCTCGCTCCCGGCCGTGATCTACCTCAGCTCGATCAGCGCCTGCTTCGACGTGGGCGGCGTCCGCGACAGCTCGAAGTGAGAGCCCCGAACCCGAGATAGGTCACCCGATCGTCTGCACCTCGGGCTGGTAGGCGTCGAGGGTGTCTGTCTGGAATCCCTTTTGCACGGCCTTGAGCTTGTCCTGGTCGATCACGACGATGGACTGGCCGTCGGGCGAGGTTCCGGTGCCCGTCGTCGGCAGGGTGAAGAAGGTCACGTCACCCACCCGCACGTTGCGCAGCTCCACCGCCAGCCCGGCGACGTACGCCGCGTTCAGCCCATCGTCGACGGCGAGGTACGGAGCAACCGCCCCGACCAGGCCGTTGATTTTGCCGGGGTTGGTCAGGGTTTCCGCCGTCAGCGACTTGCCGAGCACGGCCTTGATGAAGGCCTGCTGGTTGCGGGCCCGCTGAAAGTCGCCGTCCGCGAAGGCGTGGCGTTCCCGCACGAACGCGAGCGCTTCGGTGCCGTTCAGGAGTTGGGGCCCCTCGGCGAAGTACTTACCGGGGAGGGAGCCCGAGTCGAAGCCGACCGGGTTGTCGACCTCGACGCCGCCCAGCGCGTCTGTGACGCCCTGGAACCCGGTGAAGTCGACGATGGCCACATGGTCGATGCGCGCGCCGAGCAGACCCTCGACGGTCTGCACGGCCAGGGGCACGCCGCCGTACGACATGGCGGCATTGATCTTGGCCTCACCCTGACCCGGAATGTCGAGCCAGCTGTCACGCATGATCGACATAACGAAGATCTTCTTGCCGTTCGCCGGCACGTGCACCACCATGATGGTGTCCGAGCGCTGCCCGGTGAGGTCGGTGATGGACCCGTCGATCGCTCCGCGGGTGTCCGAGCCGAGCAGCAGGATGTTCTGCCCGGTCGCCGCGGTACCGGTTGCCGCGTTACCGGTTGCCGCCGGCGGTCGTGACGCCTCGTCGGGGAATACGTCGGGGATCTTCACGGTCTGATTATCAAAGGTATTGCTGAGAGTCCAGGCGTAGACACCCGCGGCTCCGCCGACGAGCAGAACGACGGCGGCGATGGCGATGAGGGCGATCTTCCATCCTCGGCCTTTCGGCCGGGTCGCCGGTGCGCCCGACGGATCAGCGGTCACGGTCGCCCGAGCCCCAGGTAGGTCCAGCCGGCGGCGCGCCAGGCGGCGGCGTCGAGGGTGTTGCGGCCGTCGATGATGATCGGCACGCGCACGAGCGCGGCCGCCCAGACCGGGTCGATCTGCTTGAACTCGGCCCATTCGGTGACCAGCACCACCGCGTCGGCGGCCCGCAGGGTCTCCTCGATGCTGGCCGAATAGGTGAGCTGCGGATGCCGCAACCGCGAATTCTCAATCCCCTGCGGGTCGGTGGCCACCACGTCGGCGCCGAGGCCCCGCAGTTGCACGGCCACGTCGAGGGCCGGCGAGTCCCGCACGTCGTCGGAGTGCGGCTTGAAGCTGAGGCCGAGCACGGCCACCTTGGCCGTGTAGACGGGCTTGTCCAGGGCCTGCAGGGTCATCGCGACGACGCGCTGTCGCTGCCGCATGTTGATCGTGTCGACCTCCTTCAGAAAGGCGACCGAGTCGCCCCGGCCGAGTTCCTCCGCGCGGGCGGTGAAGGCGCGGATGTCCTTGGGCAGGCAGCCGCCGCCGAACCCGACGCCGGCGTTGAGAAACCGGCGGCCGATGCGGTTGTCGAACCCGATGGCGTCGGCCAGCTCGGTGATGTTGGCCCCGGAGACGTCAGCGATCTCACTCATGGCGTTGATGAAACTGATCTTGGTGGCGAGGAACGCGTTCGCGGCCACCTTGACGAGCTCGGCGGTGGCGTAGTCGGTGACGATCAGCGGCGTCTCCGCAGCGATAGCCGACGCGTAGACGTCGTTCAGTAGCGCTGTGGCGTGCTCGCCGGCCTCGCCCGGCGCGACGCCATAGACCAGCCGGTCGGGGCTGATGGTGTCTTTAACGGCGAAGCCCTCGCGCAGAAACTCGGGGTTCCAGACCAGGCTGGCCCCGCTGCCCGATGCCTCGATCACCCCCGCCAGCCGGGCGGCGGTGCCGACCGGCACCGTGCTTTTGCCCACGACCAGGTCACCGGCGGCAAGGTGGGGCAGCAGCGACTGCACAGCCGCGTCGACGTAGCTGAGATCGGCGGCGTGGCTGCCCGCCTTCTGCGGGGTGCCGACACCGATGAAGTGCACCTGAGCGCCCGCGGCATCGGCAATGTCGGTGCTGAAGCGCAGCCGGCCCGACGCCATGGCCGAGGTAAGAATCTCGGGCAGGCCCGGCTCGTAGAACGGCGGTTGGCCCGCGGCGAGTTGGTCGATCTTTCGGGCATCAATGTCGATACCCACCACGTCGTGGCCCAACTCGGCCATCGCCGAAGCATGCACGGCTCCCAGGTAACCGCAGCCGATCACGGACAGCTTCATATCGTCGCCTTCTTCACGCTTGAAGCCTAGCGTCGGACCCCACAGCAGGCGGGCCAAGCCCCCTCTTTCGGGGGGCCAGATCTGACGATTCGCCCGTCACCGCAGCGGTACAGTGAGAATCATGAGCAAGATCCGGCCCGAGCAGATGGGCCACAAGGCTCTATTACGCCGAGGTCGAAGCACCAAGGGGCTTCAGTACGCTGTGCTGGCCTTAGCTACCATCGCCGCCGGCGGTATCGGCTACGCCGCCCTCACACTCGGCCTGTAGCTCCCCGCGCCGGCTACTCCTTCGCGACGGTCCCGCAGTCGAGGGGCAGGTCGGAAACGGTCGTCGCGTTCACCATCGGCGTCACCTGGGCTTCAAGCGCCTTCGTGTCTGTTCCGGCCGCGACCACATCAATGGTCATCTTCGACGTTGCCCCAGGCTCCATGGTCAGGATCAGCCTCGCCACCGGGTAATCGGTGTCGTGGAACGGTTCGAGCGCCACCGGAGCCCCGTCAACCGTGGCTCCCACGATCCGCGACCCGCGCGGGGCATAGACCATGACGATCATGCGCTGCACGCCTGGCTCAAGCTTCTCCCGCACGAACGTGCCCAGAATCGAGGGGCTGATGGATGTCGCCGCATCGGCCGGCATCTCGTTGGTGAGGTCAACCCCGATGCGGTATGACGCCTTGCCATCAGCCCGGCACGCAGCCTCGCCCAGGCTCACGGACTGCTTCAGGTAGTAGTTCATCTTCGAGCCGACGTTTTCTTGGAAATAGACCCCGACCCGATCGGTCTCCTTGTCGCTCTTGGGCAAGGCGCCATCGACCCCGAAGGACTCGAAGACGGCTTCTTCCTTCATATCGGGGCTCCACATCAGCACCCTGCGTTCGCTGACTGCCTGCGTCAGGGCCGACAGCATCACCTTTGGATC
The DNA here is from genome assembly GCF_004403545.1 of Cryobacterium sp. TmT2-59. Classification (NCBI taxonomy): domain Bacteria; kingdom Bacillati; phylum Actinomycetota; class Actinomycetes; order Micrococcales; family Microbacteriaceae; genus Cryobacterium; species Cryobacterium sp. TmT2-59. The sequence goes on from NZ_SOGM01000008.1 coordinate 17,036, forward strand.
CACATCGCCGCTCAGGAGCTGATCGAAGGTCTTTGAGACGATCTCCGCGTACACGGCATCCTGGGCCGCATTGTCCGCCCCGATATTATCGGTGTTATAGCGCATGTAGACCCCGTTCAGAAGCAAAGGCACAAGAGTGTCGCTCGTCAGGACATCGCCCGTCGACAACGGAATCGGAGCGGTGCCGCGTAGAAGATACCCAAGTGCCACGGGGTCGATTGAAATCACGCCGTCAACTTTTCTGCCAAACTGTCGTTTCCACATCTCCTGCGCCGTCTCGGCTGCGCTCTCAAAACTGGGCCGCACAGTGAGGTTCGACATTGCCCGGCCGTACTCTGTGCCGTAAAGCGTTTCAACACCTTCCGGCAGAGGAACCACGGATTCCTGATAGTAAGCGAAGTTCCCGAATCCCGCCGGCACGGCGTCCCCCAGCGTGACGCGACCCTTGTCCATCGTCAACAGGGCGAATGACAGCGAGGTGCCTCCAAGTGCCCGTGCTTCAGCGTTGTTCTGGAACACGATGACGTAGTTGCGTGGGGCACTCCCACCAAGGGCCTCCGGAACAGCGTCTACTACCTGACTAGCCGACACCAGTCTCGGTGTGATGCTCCCCAGAAAGCCATGGAATTCGTCCACGGCTGCGGTAATCTGTCCGACGGTCGTGCTGGTGTCCAGGTCGCTGACCCGTTTGTCCGCTGCCGCGAACACTGTGCTGGCCTGACTGAGAGCTTCGCCCGCTGCAATAATCGGCTCAAGAGCGATGACGCCATCGGTGGGCTTGAGCGCCGCCGGATTCAGCGCCGCCGCGGTCGCAGCCAAGGGAACGGCCGTACCTCTGACTACGTCATCAGCGACATCGGCCAGATTTCGCACAGCTGCAAGATTGGCCCCCACGAAGGGAACAAACTCCGCGGCACGCCACACCGGATCACCGGTCAGCTCCCGCGCGCGGTCGGTGTGCTCCGCCATGCTCTTCACCGATACGGACACCGCCGCCGAGTCTCCAGCAAGCAGCTCTGCCTTAATCGTGGAGGCCAGCGGCATCGCTGCCTCCAGTTCGGCCTTCGCCTGCAATCCCCGAAGACCCACCCAGGATCCGGCAACCACGAGGACACCGACGACGACGACCGTCCAGAACCACCACCGACGGTAAATCCGTGGTTTGCAGCGGTTCCCGGAACTCCGGGCACTCGAACGGTTGCTTATTTCACTCACTGGGCCATTGAATCAGGCCGAGACACTGCTGACGAACCAGGGGCGGGGTAACCGCCGGCCACTGGCTTAGCCTCAATACCGTTCAGTTAAGGCTTTGCGTGTTGCGTTGAGGGCATGGCGCGTACTGGGTGGGTGAAGCCGGTCTCTGATCGTCGGTTGTCGGATTTGGTGTCGGTGGGTTTGTTGACTCGAGTTTTTCCGGCTGATGTTGTCGACGAGGTCGTTGAGGCGGCTGGGCGGACGGAGCAGCGTAGCCGGGCGTTGCCGGCGCGGGTGATGGCGTATTTCTCGATTGGGATGGGGCTGTATGCCGAAGCGTCCTATGAGGACGTTTTCGCTCAGCTGACGGATGGGTTGTCGTGGGCGTCGGGCTGGTCGGAGTCTTTTGTGTCGCCGTCGAAGTCGGCCATTTTTCAGGCGCGTCGCCGGTTGGGCTTCGAGCCGATGCGGGACTTGTTTAACCGGGTCGTGCGTCCGTTGGCGGGGCCGGATACGCCGGGGTCGTGGCTGGCTGACCGGCGGCTGGTATCCATTGATGGAACTGTCCTGGATCTGGCTGACAGCACGGCGAATACGAAATACTTTGGCCGTCCCTCGGTCAGTCGCGGGGAGCAGTCCGCTTTCCCGCAGGCGCGGTTGGTGGCGTTGGCGGAGTGCGGAACCCACGCGATCCTGGACGCGGTGATTGGCCCGTGCACGACTGAGCTGCCGCGGAGATTTCGGACAGCGGAATTAGTGTTTTCTTCTACGCTGCCAGGGCTGGCTGTTGATAACCATAGTGGACTTCGTTGGGTCTGCGGTAGCCGAGCGCTGAGTGCCGGCGCCGGCTGTTGTAGAAGCCCTCGATGTAGCGGATGACGTCGCTGCGTGCTTGCGTCTTCGTCGCGTACACGGTCCGGTAGACGCGCTCGTTCTTCAGCATCGAGAAGAACGATTCGGCCATGCTGTTGTCCCAGCACACGCCCGTGCGGCCCATCGAGGACCGCATGCCGAGGCTGGTCACCAGGGCCCGGAACTCGGCGGACGTGTACACGCTGCCGCGGTCGGAGTGCCAGATCGCGTCCGGCTCGATCCGGGTCGTCGCGGCCGTGTTCTTGAGGGCGTCGGCGACGAGTTCGGTGCGCATGTGATCGGCGATGGACCAACCGACGACTTTCTTCGAGTAGCAGTCGATGACGGTCGCGAGGTAGATGAAACCCTGCCAAGTGTGGATGTACGTGATGTCGCCGACGAACTTCACCCCGGGCCGGTCGGCCGTGAAGTCCCGTTTCACGAGGTCGGGCATGTTCGCAGCCGCTTCAGCGTCCGCGGCCGTCGTGACGCGGAACGGGCGCGGCTGACAGGCCACCAAGTGCTGCTGGCGCATGATCTGCCGCACGAGCTCGGGCGAGCACTCCGTGTGCTCCGCTGCAAGGTCAGCGTGCACGCGCCTGTACCCGTAGGTGCCGTCGGACTCCTCGAAGAAGTACCGCACCCGGGCGATCAGGGCCGCCCTGCGGGCCGCGGTGGCCGATTGCGGCCGTGACATTCAGTGGTAGAACCCGGACGTCGACACAGTCAGCCAGCGGCACATCTTCACGACCGAGTTCAGGTTGTCGGGCTCGGCTTTCAAGGAGTCGATGTATTCGTACTTGCTCACTACCGCTGCTCCCGCGCGAAGTAAGCGGCCGCTTTTTTCAAGAACAGCGCCTCGGCTTTCAACTCCTGGTTCTCTCGTTCGAGTTCTTTCAACCGAGCCCGTTCCGGGAGGGTGAGGTCCGTTTCGGTGCCGCAGTTGGCCTCGCGGTGTTTGATGAGCCAGTTGCGGAGAGTTTCCGGGCCGACGCCATACGCGGTCGCGACATCTTTGATCGTCTTGGACGTGTTGATCACCTCGCGACACAGCTCGTCCTTGAACTCCTGGGAAAATCGCCTTCGCGATGCGGTCATGCTGATCTCTGCTTTCAGTAGTCCCTCATTTTAAGAGGGCCCACTGTCCGAGAACTCCGCAGCAGCTCAGACGTCGGAGATTGAGCTCTCCCGCGAGCTGGTGGGACGCTTCACGCTGGGGATGTTGGTGCTGGCGGATCGGGGGTTCTACGGATTTCGTTTGTGGCAGCAGGCTACCGCGACGGGCGCCGATCTGTTGTGGCGGGTCAAGACAAACCTGCGCCCCCGCTATCAGGAGACCCTGGCCGATGGGTCGTGGTTGGCTCATATCGTCCCCACGTCCGGAACCGCGCGGGCCTCGACTACCCCGTTGACGGTGCGGGTCATTGACTACACGATTGATGACGGCCGGGAGAACCCCGAGTCCTACCGGTTGCTGACCACGATTCTGAATCCGGACGAGGCCTCAGCGGAAGAATTGGCGACCGTGTACTCCGAGCGGTGGGAAATTGAGTCTGTCTTCGATGAGCTGAAAACGCATCAGCGCGGCCCCCGGATGGTGATGCGTTCCAAGTCTCCTGCGCTGGTCAAGCAGGAGATTTGGGGCCATCTCTGCTGCCACTACGCGATCCGCACCCTCATGGTCGAGGCCGCCCAGCACGCCCGCCGTGATCCCGACAGAGTGTCGTTCATCGCCGCGCTACGCATCGCCCGCCGCTCCGTGGCTCAGGGCGCTTTTTCCCCCTCAGGAACGTAGACGCCCCAACGCGACGTGGCAGCACGCGATCCGCGCCCTCGTCGGGCGGCTCAATCCAACACGCCGAAAACGCTCGAACCCGCGAGTCATCAAGCGAAAAGTCTTGAGCCCGCACGCTCAACCTCGGCGAGGTCGACATGCGACGCCTGCGCAGCGATCAGGCGAAGACCGCGAAGGGCTACTGGGAGTAAACGCCCAGACCCGCGTCGCGACGGTCTGGCCGGGCCGGCACATCGCCAGCCCGGCCAGTTCCACCTCCCCGGAACAGCAGTACCAACAACGTGGACTACAAGTACCAATTGCGACTATCCGCCAATTATCGACGAAATAGGATACTTGGCCTTCGATCATGATGCCGCGAACCTGTTCTTCCATCTCGTCGCCGACCGCTATGAACAGGGCGCCATTCTGGCTACCTCGAATATGCCATTTGGTCGGTGGGGCGAGATCTTTTCCAACGAGATCGTCGCCGCGGCGATGATCGACCGCCTCGTTCACCATGCCGAGGTCGTCACCCTTGCCGGGGATTCCTACCGCACTCGCAGCCGCCGCGAAATGCTCGAGATGCAGCCCCGACCGGGCGCGAACTAAACCGAAAAACAAACCAAGGGGTCAGAATTCAAGCGACGATAAAGGGTCAGTTTTTACCCGACGTTGACAGGCGACGTCGTCCCAGGTCACCTTTGCCCGATCCGCGGCCTCGAGCACCGCCGCCACGCTATGCCGGGACAATCCCTGCGCGGCGATCTGCCGCCCCGAAAGCCCTTCGCTGCGCAGCCTGAGCACCAGCTTCGCTTTGATCTTCCGAACCATCTGTGATTACTCCTTCTGCCGAGTGATAGAGCACACGGCAGAAGGAGCCTACGAACAGTGGCGCTCAACCCGAATATTCAGTGGCGCTGAAAGACGCGACCCCGACAGCGAGCAAGTGGCGCTCAACGGCAATATTGGTGGCGCTCAGGAACGCAAATACTCATCCCAGGCAAGAATGATCCTTGGGTCCACTCAATCCAATTTCGTGCCGCGGCTTAGGAAGCTCGACAGCGGACACCTCAGGAGAGAGAGTATGCAGGCCCAGAAAATCAACAGTCGGCATGCGCGTGTGAATCAGAACGACCCGTACGGCCGATGGCGACGCGGCCGTCCGTAATCGCGTACCCCTACGTGTCAGGGTGAGTTGAGGCCAGTAGCTCAGAGCAAGTCCGCCGTTTGACGTAGGGCGAGAATCAGGAAGTTCCACCATGTCCAGCCCATCGTTGATCGCCGTGCGCGACGATAGTTCCATGATGAACATCAGCAGTCCTGGCCCCCGCGCGGGCGGCCCCACGCCCCGGCGGTCGTTCACGCCGAAGCAGAAACTCGACCACCTCGCCGCCTACGAGGACGCCATCTCGCGGAACGGGGGCGGCGCGT
>NZ_SOGM01000037.1:0-41656 GCF_004403545.1 Cryobacterium sp. TmT2-59
GGCCTCGACGTCCTCAGCCGCTCACGCCTCACCCTCATCCCGACCGACAAGGAGGAACCCACAACCGAACTCGGCGCCCTCAGCGCCTAGAAATCCAAGAATCACGCGGCAATCCCGTTACACCACACATTTGGACTTGACCCAAGCCTTGCCCGGGTGCGGACCGACTACTAACGTTCTGCACAGTGGGCGATGGTGATTCCTAGCCCCCGTCGAGAGGAGGCGTTATTCCAACCGTGATCGCCCACCATGATGTGAAGGACAAGGATCATTGGTTTGCCTCACCGAAGCGCGAAGAGGTCTTCGGCCCCCTCGGCGTCACTAACATTCGAACGTTTGTCGATCCTCAGAATCCGGCGCAAGTCGCGGTGCTGAGGGACGTCGCCGACTTGGATGTCCTCACGCCCGCGATGCCATCCGAGGCAATGGCCGAAGCGACGGCCTACGACGGCGTGCTGGGCGAGGCCTTGATGATTCTCGTCGAGGCGAAGCACGGGTGCGCGAGAACTGCTTCTCGGGCGTGAAGGACCTCGCCTCGGGTCGCGATGAATGAACGATATCGGCAACTCACCCCACCCCCACGAAAACGAAGGCACACCCATGTCAGGCACCCGAACAAACCGCGTCGAAAACCCTTTCCCCCGCCAGATTCGGGACGCGACCCGATGAGAACCTTCATGCGGTGGATCGTCGTTGTCGTGCTCGTCGGGCACGGTCTCATCCATCTGCTCGGCGCAGCCAAAGGGTTCGGCTGGGCGGAGGTGAAAGCTCTCACCGAGCCGATCGAACCGGCGCTCGGCCTGGTCTGGTTGACCGCCGCGATCGCAGTCATAGCGACCGGTGTGCTGCTCGCAGCCCGCAATCGCATGTGGTGGGTCGCCGGCACCGCGGGCGTCCTGATCTCGCAGACCGCAATCCTGACCTCATGGAGCGACGCCAAAACAGGCACGCTGGCAAACCTCCTGCTGCTGGCCACTCTGGGATACACCTTCGTGTCCCACGGCCCCACGAGTTACCGTGCCGAGTACCGGCGTCGCGTGCAGGCCGCGCTCAGCGAAGCCCAACCGCGCTCCGGCGTGGCCCTGACCGAAGCCGACCTGGCCCACCTGCCAGAGCTGGTCGCCGAGCACGTGCGGCGCTCCGGCGCCGTCGGTCAACCCCGGGTGTCCTCTCTGCGCGCCAAAATTCACGGCCGGATACGTGCCAGCGCCACGTCGCGATGGATGACTTACACCGGCGAGCAGGTCAACACCTACGGGCCCGCGCCCAGCCGGTTGTTCTGGATGGACGCCACGATGTTCGGCCTGCCGGTCGACGTCCTCCACGTCCTCGTCGGGCGCACCGCCACCATGCGCGTCAAGCTGTGCTCGATGCTGCCGATGGCAAATGCTGCAGGGCCGGAGATGGACCGGGCCGAAACCGTGACACTGTTCAACGACCTCTGCATCCTCGCACCCGCGGCGCTCATTGACGCCCCCATCGTCTGGCAGCCCCTCGACGACAACCATGTCCGCGGGGTATTCACCAACGGTGCGCAGACCGTGACCGCCGACCTGACCTTCCGCGACGGCGACCTCGTCGACTTCATCTCCGACGACCGGATGAGCACCACCCCGGACGGCTCCACCTTCACCCCTCAACCCTGGTCGACACCCGTGAGCGACTATCGAACTTTCGGCACCCGGCGACTCGCCACCCGCGGCGAGGGCCGTTGGCATCCCACTGCCCCGCACAACCAGTTCGTGTACTTCGAGTACAACCTCGACACCATCACCTACAACCCCGACGCCGCAGCGGCTAACACGTCGGGCCAAGTTTTACGGGTGCGGAGGCCGAGGCTCCCGAAATGACGGCCTCGGTTTCACGCGCCTTGTACAATCCCTGGTTTGGCCGACGAATCCACTGCGTGCGCGACTGACCTTGACCCCGGAGAGTGGACACGGGTTAAGCGGCGAGTTGGATAGAACTCGGTTTTCAAGGTCACGAAGAAGCTCTCGGCCATGGCGTTGTCCCAGCAGATTCCGGTGTATCCCATCGACCGGGTGATGCCATGTGCGGCGGCGAACTCGGTGATCTGCGCCGACGCGTATTGGGCGGATGTAATCGGTGGTGTCCGCGGCGTTCATCCCGGTGATTGTGTAGCGGGTGGAGATGCGTTGATCCAGCGCCGAGAGCACCGCGAGCTTGAGCCGGCGCCGCAGGGTGGGCTGGCCGATGAGGAGCATCGCGAAGTGTGACCCGGTGTCCATGTCGCTGTTGGTGAGCATGCGGAGCGCTTCGAGGTCGGTGTTGGTGAGCAGGTGGGCTTCATCGATCACGACCAGGGGCAGGCGGGCGCGTTCGTCGAGTTCGCCGGCGAGGAGTTCGGCGGTTTGGGAGGCGAGGACGCCGGAGAAGAACGCGGGGGTGCCGCCGAGCGCGGTGACGATGCGGGTGTGGATGCCGCGCATCGTGATCGTCGGGTCGGGAATGTAGATGACCTGGTGCCGGGACGGCTCGAGGCCGGCGAGGGCAGCACGGACGGCGACGGTTTTGCCGGCGCCGACTTCGCCGCTGATCAAGCCGAGCTGGCGTTGACTGACGCACCAATCAATCCGCGCGATCGCTTCCCGATGCGACGGGTACGGGTTCAAGGCCTGCGGCGGGATATCGCGGGCGAAGGGCATGCGGGTGAAACCGTAGTGCGATTGCAGGGTGTCAATACTCATCGGGCGGCCTCCTGAATGGTCGGCACGAAGACGACCGCGGCCCGTTTCGAGGCGGACGCTCTGACGAAGCTGATCGGTTCCCCGGCCATGGTGCCCTTGTGCCGGGTCTCGACCAGGCGCAGGTAGTCGATGCCGGACGCGGCGTTCTTCGCGCCGGTCTCGGCGGTGTCGGCTGCGGCAGACGCGGCCTTCTTCTGGACGTGGCGGCGGATTTCGCTCAGCACGGCGATGCCGGCCGGGACGCCGCTGCCAGCCGAGACGGTGATCAGCCCGGCGAGGTCGAAGGGGTCATAGATCAGCTCGACGCGTTTGCCGACGAGGAGTTGATCGACTTGATAGGTGTTGGACTGCAACGACACGGTCGCGGACTTCGTCACCGTGCGGATCGCTGACCACTGGAACGCTTCCGCGATATCATCCCGCGATTTCCGCACCGGTTTGCGGCCCACCCAGCTGGCATCCCAGCGTTGCCACGGTGTTTGCCCGGTCGTGGAGTGCACGGCCTGGTGGTAAACCATCTCCACCCACGACGTGAACGACGCATTCAATTCATCCAACGACGTCACCATGCTGCCCACCCCCGCATCGACCTCGCCCGTTTTGGTGTCGACGGTGGTGATCTCGGTGAGGAACTGCGAGTTCACGGTATTGAAGAACCGCTCGATCTTCCCGCGACCCTGAGGTCGGTAAGGTGCTGAGTGTGTCAGCCGGATTCCGAGCTTCGCGCAGGTCCGTGACAAAGACGCAGAAACACGCAAAGCCTCAACTGAACGGTATTGAGGCTAAGCGGGACCCACTGACCTCCCGCCGATTTGGCTCCGGAGCAGGTCTGAGAGGCCGAGGGCATGATCCTTGAGCATGCATTTTTTTCGGTGCTGGCCGGTTCCAAGGTCGAGTTCGAGGCCGCGTTCAATCAAGCGCGTCCTCTGATTGGCGGCCAGCCCGGGTTTCGTTCCTTATCCTTGTCAAGATCAATGGGATCGCCGAACTTATATGATCTTCTTGCGGATTGGGATTCCGTGAAAGCTCAGACGCGAGGATTTCAGCGTCGAGCCACGCACGTTGCTGGTTGAGAAAATCGGCGAACTGATTCGCGTTTTGACTCCAATCGCCAACTTTATTGTCGAGGCCGTTCCTCCTGTCATGACCTGGTTGCGGGAGAAGGCCGCGCTGCCCAACCTGCCGTATACGCGCACCTGCCCGGACCGTTGAGTCGGCCCGGGCAGGTTTCTGTCGTCCCCGTCAGCCGCCGTGGACCGGCGTCGTGGGACCGCGGCGGGGTCAGCGGTAGGCCACGCCGTTGGCTGTCACGGAGACCCGGGTACCCGCGGTTCCGTCCAGGAGCGCGGGCAATTCTGTCAGGGATCCGATGAAGGCGTCGCGACCGGTGTTGCGGGCGAAGTCGATCGCAGCCTCAACCTTGGGTCCCATCGAGCCCGCCGGGAAGTCGAAGTTCGCGAGCGTGTCCGGGTGGACGAGCATGATGGCGCGCTGTTCTGGCGTCCCCCAGCCGGTGTAGACGGCGTCCGCGTCGGTGGCGATCACTAGGGAGTCGGCCTTGAGGTCCCGGGCCAGCACCGCGCTGGCCCGGTCCTTGTCGATCACGGCGTCGACGCCGATGAGTTTGCGGGAGCCGGGCTGGTACATGGTGGGTATGCCACCGCCGCCGGCGCAGATCACCACCGTGTCGGCCTCCACCAGCGTTTTGATCGTGCTCAGCTCGAAGATCCGCTGCGGCATGGGCGAGGGCACCACCCGACGCCAGTGGTCGCCGTCGGGTTTGACGACCCACCCCCGCAGCACCGCCAGGCGACGCGCCTCGTCGGCGTCGTACACCGGCCCGACAAACTTCGTCGGGTCCGTGAACGCCGGGTCCGCCGGGTCCACCTCGGTCATTGTCAGGATCGTCGCGATCGACTTTTCGAACGGGAGTCGGTTGCCGAGTTCTTGTTCGATCATGTACCCGATCATTCCCTCGGTCTGGGCGCCCAAGACGTCGAAAGGATACTCGGACGTGTGGTCGTAGGCGGCCGCCTGGAGCGCGAGCAGCCCGACCTGCGGCCCGTTGCCGTGGGAGATCACCAGCTGATGCTCCTGGGCGATTGGCGCCAGCGCGGCGCACGCCTTGGCGACGTTGGCACGCTGGTTTTGCACCGTCATCGGGGCGCCGCGCTCCTGGAGCGCGTTGCCGCCGAGAGCGACCACGATGCGCATCAGGAACCCAGGGTGGCGACCATGATCGCCTTGATCGAGTGCATCCGGTTCTCGGCCTGAGCGAACACGATGGAGCTGGACGACTCGAACACCTCGTCCGTGACCTCGAGCTCGCCGAGGCCGGTCTGCTTGAACAGCTGTTCCCCGACGGCCGTGTTCCGGTCGTGGAACGCCGGCAGGCAGTGCATGAACTTGACGTCGGGGTTGCTGGTCTTAGCCAAGACGTCCGCGGTGACCTGGTAGGGAAGCAGGGCGGCGATGCGTTCGTCCCAAGTTTCCTTGGGCTCGCCCATGGAGACCCAGATGTCGGTGTAGATGAAGTCGACCCCGGCCACGCCCTCGGCGACGTCCTCAGTGTGGGTCAGCCGCGCGCCCGTGCTCTCGGCGATCGTCTGGGCGGCCGCGATCACATCGTCGGTGTTCCACAGCTGGCGGGGGGCCACGATGCGCACGTCCATGCCCATCAGCGCCCCTGCCACCAGCAGCGAGTTCGCGACGTTGTTGTGCGCGTCTCCGAGGTACGCGAAGGCGATCTCGTGGTCGTTCTTGGTGGAGTGCTCGCGCATCGTGAGCATGTCGCACAGCGCCTGGGTGGGATGCCACTCGTCCGTCAACCCGTTCCACACTGGCACACCCGACGATGCGGCCAGCGTCTCGACGTTGGTCTGCGCCGAGCCGCGATACTCGATGGCGTCGAACATCCCGCCCAGCACCCGCGCGGTGTCCTTAACGGACTCCTTGTGCCCCATCTGTGACCCGCTCGGATCGAGGTAGGTCACGTGGGCGCCCTGGTCGTGCGCGGCGACCTCCATGGCGCAGCGGGTCCGGGTGGAGGTCTTCTCGAAGATGAGGGCGATGTTCTTCCCGGTTAGCCGCGGCAGCTCAGTGCCGGCGTATTTGGCTGCCTTGAGGTCCGCGGCCAGCCCGAGGAGGAACTTCCATTCCTTCGGGGTGAAGTCGACTTCCTTAAGGAAACTCCGGTTGTGCAGGTTAAAGCTCACAGGATCACCGCATCTCTTTCGATTGGACAGGACAGACATCGCGGACCGCCGCGGCCGCGGCCGAGCTCGGATCCCACGACGGGTACGACTTCGATGCCCTCGTCGGCGAGGTATCGATTGGCGGTCGTGTTCCGCTCATAGCCCAGCACGACGCCGGGGGAAACGGCGAGGAAGTTGTTCCCATCGTTCCACTGCTCTCGCTGCGCACCCGCGCGATCGATTGGGGTGCGCAGGACCCGGACCTTGTCGACGCCGAGGGCCTCGGCCACGAGAGGAAACAGGTCCGTGTGCTCCGTAATGTCGTAGTCGCCGCCGGACCCCACCGGGGTGAGCATGAACGCGCGCAGCGTCTCGGGCAGGTACGGATAAACGGAGAACGCGTCGCTGTCGACCATTGTCATGGCGGTGTCCAAGTGCATGAACGCTCGCTCCTTCGGCAGCTCGACGACGATCACCTGGCGGACATGGCCGCCTTGGAAGAGCAGTCGGGCCAGTGTCTCGACCCCCTGGGGTGAGGTCCGCTCGCCCATCCCGATCATCAGCACCCCATTACCGATCACGAGCACGTCGCCGCCCTCGACGGTAGCGGGCTCGTGGGGCAGGGAATCGTCGCCGTAGACGATCTCCAGCCCGGCGTCGCGGAACATCGGGTGGAACTTGTAGATCAGGCGGGAGTTGATGGTCTCGCGTTTGCGGGCCTGCTTGGCCATCGGGTTGATGCTCAGGGCGCCGTAGATCCAGGCCGAGTTATCGCGCTGGAACAGGTGGTTCGGCAGAGGCCGCAGCAGGAAGTCGTCGATGCCGAGGGACTCCATCAGAAGGCTGGGCGTGTGCAGCATCGGCATGACGTCACTCTTGAGCACGCCCCCGATCAGGAGCTCGGAAAGCACCTCCGACGACGTTTGGTCGACGATCCGCTCCAGCGGCTTGTCCAGCGCGGGCCCGAACCGGATGGCCGTGGTCAGACACTTCTGCAGGAACTCCCGGGCACCCGGCGCGTCCAGCGCCGCGGCGAGCAGTTCGCGGAAGTAGTGCACCGTCACGTTGCGCTCTCTGAGCTGGCCGACGAACGCGTCGTGCTCCTCCCTAGCCCGATCGGCCCACATGACGTCGTCGAAGAGCAGGTCGTCGACGTTGTCCGGGGTCAGCCGGCTGAGCTCGAGACCCGGGCGGTGGACGATCACCTGGCGCAGCACTCCTACTTCGGATTCAACACGAAATGGCATGGCTATTCCTTACTATATTGATGGTGTAAATGCTCAGCGGTACTCGGGCACGGGGGCCGGCTTAGTCATCCGGTGCCGCTGCGCAAGGTAGACCGGGATCCCGACGACGAACGCGCCGCCGGCCATCAGGAACGGGCCCCAGACGACGTACCACAAGTCGCTGGTGTTCCTGGAGTAGTAGATGAAGGCGACCGAGAAGATCAGCGCCACGACCGCCACCGACACATCGAACGCGAACCTCGACGTGTGGACTGGGTGGCTGTCCCGCCAACGCCACTTGATCTGGGCCAAGGCGGAGAATGCGTAGGGCACGGCCGCCGTGATCCCGGTCATCAGGACCAGGGTGGTAAACACCGTTGAGCCGCTGGTTCCCAGATAGCTGATCACCACGGCGACCGAAGCCAGCGCGGTGGACGCGATGATCCCGAAGGCCGGAACCCGGCGCCGCGACAGGCTCCCGAACCGCGCCGGGAACAGCCCGTCCTTCGCGGCAGCCAACGGCATCTCCGCGCAGATCATTGTCCAGCCGTTCAGCGCGCCGATACCGGAGACGATGACGGCCAACGCCACCAAGTCCCCGGCCCAGGAACCGCCGCCGACGATCGAGTTGGCCGCGACGGAGTAGGACGCCTTGTTCACGTCCATAGCCAACTGCGAGGCGGGCACGATGCCGAACACGGCAACCATCGACAGCAGGTAGACGATGGCGCTAGCGAGCGTGCCGTAGATGGTCGCCTTCGGGACATTCCGTTCGGGATCGCGGACCTTCGCCGCGGCAACGGCCGCGGTCTCGACGCCCAAATAGCTGAACAGTGCGATCGCCATCGCTCCACCGATCGCCGACAGGCTGCTGTCACCGCTGAGGTTCCACGGCGTGAAGTTCCCCGCCTTGATGAAGAACAACCCGACGGTCGACATGATGGCCAGCGGAATGAACTTCAACACCGTCGTCCAGACTTGGACCGAACCCATCGCGTGCACGCCAGTCAGGTTGATCACGGCCGGGATCCACAACCCGACGAGGGCAATCAGGATGGACCAGCCGACCGCGCCGTCCTTGTTTAGGAAGTGCTCGACGTAGTACACCCAGCCGACGACGATCGCCGCGTTGCCCGCCCATGCCGTGATCCAGTAGGACCAGGCGTTAACGAACCCGGCCGCGTTGCCGAACCCTGAGCGTGCATAGGCATACGGTCCGCCGGCAGCCGGCAGGCGTCGCGACATCACCGCGAACATCAGCGCAAGCGCGACCGCCCCGACGGTGGCGAGGCCCATGGCGACCAGGCTGATCGGGCCATACGCCGATAATGCGTAGGGCAGCGAGAAGATGCCGACACCGATGATACTGCCCATAATCAGTGCAGTCGACTGAGGCAGGGACAGGGCGCGCTCGGTTGTGCGCCCCTCGGGCTCGGTCGGGACAGACCCGACCTCGGACCTTGGTTGGACCATGATGACCTCCGGCGTTGATACGGATATGTGACATCCGATCGTCAGGTCGAAAGATTTCCGGGCTTAGCAGCCGAGGGAACTAAGTGACGAGTTCACGGATGTTCTTGAAATGGATGTTCTTGAAATCTGCCGTGCATTTCGGTGGAGCGTGTCAGAAACCGACGCAGGGCAATGCCTGATCAGATTTTAAAAACGCAGTGGTTGAACTTAACATTGACGGCACGCCGATCACCGCCCCAAAGAGCCAGCGCTTACGGCCGAGCAGAAATCGAGACAATAGCGTCAGCGACCAGACCGAAAAGGTTCTTGGGATCGAAGGGACCGGCGATCGGATCGAGTTCGACGAAGAATGAGGCACCGGCGACTGAATCGCGCAGGTAGCGCAGCACCGAAAAGTCCTCGATGACAAAATCGACCGAGTCGAAGATGGCGATCTAGTCGTAGTGAGTGCGCCCCGCCTCCTGGGTCTCATCAGTAGTGGAGGTCGTGATGATGTCGGCGCCCGCCACCGCGTCCCGCACGCTCGTTACCACGACGATGTCGAAGCCGAACGGCCGGGCGGTGATGTTCTTTACGTTCATAAAACGCACCACGACAACCTTCTTTTTGTTTTCTGTAATTAGCCTATGACCAGGCAATGTGAACGCGTAACGAGCAGAACGAGCAGATATGTTCCATTAATCTTTCAAGATGGTTCCCCTGGCTGTACAGTGTGAATCATGCATACGCTCGATGACCTCGATCGCCGCCTAATCGGCGCGCTGCGGGCGGACGGGCGAACCCCCGTCACCACGCTTGCCCATGACCTCGGAGTCACGAGGGCAACGGTGAACATCCGGCTGCAGCGGCTTCTGGACTCGGGCACCGTCATCGGATTCTCCGTCCGGGTTCGCGAAGAGCGGGATCCCGACTCAATCCGGGCGATCGCGCTCATCGAGGTCGAGGGGCGTTCAACAGATCGGGCGATCAGCCAACTTCGCGGCTTTCCCGAAGTCCGGGCGCTACACACCACGAACGGCGGCTGGGACCTGGTGGCCGAGATCCGGACCGACACGCTGAGCAACTTCGACCGGCTACTCGGCCAGATTCGCTCCGTCGAGGGCGTCGTTAACAGCGAGACGAGTCTGCTGCTCAGTTCGACGCTGTCCTAAGCCTCATTCCACCGACCGGCTGAGGTTGGGAGTCGTTTTCTGATTTGAGTTGCGGCGGCGTGCTGGGGCGTGGTTGTGCGCTGAGCCTCGCTGCTCGCGTTGTTCCACTTGGTTTCCAGGGTGTGCCCGGGTCGGGGCGGGCGGGTCAGGTCGGGGTTGGGCTCGGTGGTGCGAAGGCGTGGTCGAAGAGGTGGGCCCAGCCGGTTTCCCAGGGCCAGTTCTCGGGCAGGTGCAGTGTGATGCGCCGGGCTGACGAGGCGGTCCTCGCGGGGATGTTGATCAGTTTCCGGCGGATGGTCGCGGTCGTGGCCCGGGCCAGACCGGTGCCGGCGGTCACCGCGGCGGCGCGGGTGAGGTTGAAAGCGATGACGGCCAGGGCCAGCCAGGCCGCGTTGGCTGCGAACACACCGGAGGGCAGGTGGGCCAGGGCGCTGTTCTTCAGGTCGGAATTCACGAGGTCGATGGCCGCATGGGCGCGGTGGGTTTTATCCGCGGTGACCGTGTCCAGGGTGCTGGTGGTGAAGAACGCGTGGAAGCGGTGCAGGTCGAAGAGTGTGGTCTGGCCGGCGAGTTTCTGCTTGTTCAGCTCCGGGATCCGGCGCACGACGAGGCGACCGAGGATGTGGTCCGCTTTCTTCCGTGAGGTGAACGCGGTGTAGGGGATCTCGGCGACCTCGGCGTCGGAGATCCAGGTTCGGGTGTCCTCGTCGAAGATCGCATGGGTGTACTTGATCGGCGTCCACCCGGTTGCCGGGATGGCCGCGATGCGCTTCCTGACGGCGGAATCGAGGCGGGCAGTGACAGAGACGTCCGCGCCGCCAGCCATAGCGGCGTGGATGGCCACGAAAGTGTAGAACGCGGAATCGGCGCGGAACAGGACCCGGGCGGTTCCTATCCCGGGCAGGCGGCTGAGGGTGGCGAGGGCGTCGCGGATCAGCCGGGTCGCGCCGTGCGGGGACGAGGCGGCGCCCCGGCGCAGGCGTTGGGCGAGGATGATCGGGGTGCCGGTGGCCGTCTTCACAGTGGCGAGGATCGCGTTGAGCCCGCGGACGCCGGAGTAGCCGAAGCTGGCGCCTTGTTTCTGGTGCCCGTGGACCTCGATGATGGTGTCGTCCACGTCCAGGAACACATAGTCGCCATCGGGTTCCGGGCTGATCAGAGGGCTCAGAGCGGCGAGACTGATCAGGAACCGGGACGCGATCGCGTCCAGCTGACGCACATGGCCAAAGGTGAACGCGCGCAGGAACGACCCGAGCGTTGACGGGGCATAAAGCTGGGCGAAGAGTTTCCGCATCCCGCCGTGACGGAGCAAGGTCATGTCATCAATGGCATCCGCACCGGCGAGCATCCCGGCAACCAGCGAGTCGACCTTCAGGCCGGCGTTCGCACCCTTGTCGGTGGCTACGCTCAACCACCTGTCGGCCAGGCTAAGCAGGCCTGCTTTCTCGGCCAGTTTCATCGCGGGCACCAAACCCGCCGACGAAACGAGGTTGGAACCATCGAATGACGCGGACACGGCGGCGGCGGTGTGCGAAACTTGCATCTACGAGATGCCCTTCTGACTCAGTGAATTGTGACTGTGGTAAGTAACAATTTTCCCTGATAAGACGGGCATTCTCTGTTTAACGCGCCGCTAAATCCCAATCCCGTAAGCGATGGCAACCAACGTCGTTTTTCCGAGAAGGGAGCACCTGCAGGGCACGACCCGACCGCAGACGGTCTTGAAGATCCCCTGACCCAGCTAACACGGAATCTTGGTGTACGGGCGTCCCTTATCGTCGATTGACGTGCCGTTAGGTCCATAGGCCCGACACCCCGTGTACTTATCGACGCTCCCCGAGGACGGCGGGGGGATTACCGGAGCGGGGACAGAGGCAGCTCGCTCCTCTGCCGCAGCGCGCGCATCGTCCGCCGCTTGTGCGTCAGCCGCAGCCTGCGCATCCGCTGCAGCTTGTGCTGCTGCGGCGGCCTGGGCGTCAGCCGCGGCCTGGGCAGCGGCAGCGGCAGCATCGTCAGCCGCTTTCTTGACGACCGCAGCTTCGCGGGCCAACGCGGCCGTCTCGACAGAAGTTAGTTTCTTCTTGAGCGAGACGGCGCTCTTGTTAAAGCTCCGGAGGGACTTTGAGTGATTCAGTTCTGGAGTCTTGAGCAGGATGGCTATGGAAATGGGTGGTTCGTCGAGATCGATCAACCGCTACGTCGCCCGCGAAATATACCGCGTCCTGCAAAACCCACGGCCCGGCCTGCTAACCAACGACCTGGCCTGCTAACCAACGACCTGCGTCCACGGCGCCTCGCATTGCACCTCACCCAGACCGCAGTAGCACTCGAGCTGAGCGCCTGGCCCAAAGCCATCTCGCGGATTGAACGCGGCGCCACCCAAGATCGAGTCCTTTCTGAGCGCTACCGCACATGGCTCAGTGAACAACCGAAAGTCAGCGCTTGACAACAATAGGAGCATCAAATTCCGTATCGGAGCGGGAATCGGCGACGCTCAGCTCGCGGGCGGCGAGCCACTCGTCCAACCGGGCGGCCGGCAGGGGCCGCGACATGTGGAAGCCCTGCGCCTCATCGCAGCCGTAGCCGCGGAGCATCTCGTAGGCGAGCGCATCCTCGACTCCCTCCGCGACCAGGCTCAGGCCGAGGCTGTGTCCCAGGTGGATGATGGACGCCACCAGCGCCGCGGCCCGGTCGTCGCCGGCCATCCGCATGATGAAGGACTTGTCGAGCTTGAGTTCGTCGATCGGCAGGTCCCTGAGGTAGGCGAGGGAGCTGTACCCGGTGCCGAAATCGTCCACGGCGATACGGATGCCGCTGGCCTGCAGCCGTTCCAGCACATCCCTGGCCCGGTCCCGGTCGGCCATCAGGAAGTCCTCGGTGATCTCGAGCATCAGGTCCGAGTGCGAGAGTCCCCGCAGCGAGAGCATGGCGTCGATCCGTTCGGGAAAATCCGCCTCGATCAGGGAACTGGGCGACATGTTGACGGCGACGGTCAGCGGCGTGCCCTGCGCCCGCCAGGCGCCGGCCTGGTCCAGCGCCGTGCAGAGCACGATTCGAGTCAGCTCGCGCATCAGCCCGGCTTCCTCGGCCAGGGTCAGGAACGCGTCGGGGGCCAGGAGCCCCCGACTAGGGTGCTGCCACCGCACGAGGGCCTCCACGCCGAGCACCTCGCCGGAGCCCAGCGCGATCTTGGGCTGGTAGTGCAGCACCAGCTGGTCATGGGTCAACGCCAGGCGCAGCTCCTCCAGCAGCCGAAGCCGGGCGTCGCCGTGACTGTCGTCGGCTCCGTTGAAGACGTGGTGTCCGCTGCGCGCGGACTTGGCCTTGTACATGGCCATGTCGGCCTTGCGTAGCAGCGCCTTGAGGTCATCGCCCTGGTCGGGGAACAGGGCGATGCCGATGCTGACCTTGGTCTCCAGCGCGATGCCCTCGAGCGTGAACGGCTCGGCCAGCACCTGGTCCAGCTGCCGGGCCACGGCCACGGCGCTCTCCTGGTCGGCTCCGTCGAGCAGCACCGCGAACTCGTCCCCGCCCAGCCGAGCGAGCAGGTCGCCCGCCCGCAGCCGCCGACTCAGCCGAGACCCCACCTGCACCAGCAGCAGGTCGCCGACGTCGTGCCCGAGGCTGTCGTTGACCTCCTTGAACCGGTCCAGGTCGAGCAGCAGCAGCGCGCACGGCCGGCTGGTGCCCGGCGCGAGGCGGACGAGGGCTTCGGCTCGGAGGGCCCGCCGGTTCGGCAGCCCGGTCAGGTCGTCCGTGCTGGCCTGGCGCCGCAGGTCGGCCATCCGTCCGATCTGGCGGGACGCCAGCTGGGTGCGGACCGCACCGAGCACCAGGGTCACCGCGGCGAGGATCACGGCCGGCGGCGAGATGGGCACCTGGGTGCCGAGGACTAGGACCCCCATACCCGCCACCGTGGCCAGCCCGGGAACCAGGAGCGTCCACGCGCCGGTCAGCGGGCGACTGGGCCGGGAGCCGGGACGCGCGAGGTCGCCCGCCCAGACCGCGATCAGCGCCATCCCGAGCGCCCAGCCCGCATCCGTGGGCGTGCCGACCCGATAGGTGTCACCGGCCACCTCGAACGCGTAGGACACGTCGGTCGCCGTGAAGGCGAGCAGCCCGAGTACGAAGAGGGACCAGCGGCCGCCGACGTCGAGCCCTCGTACCGCCGCGATGCCGGTGATCACCGAGATGAGCAGCAGGTCGAGCAGCGGGTACCCGGCCGCGATCGCGGAGGCCAGGGACATCGGCCCGGTCACGGCGGACTCGATGATCGGGTTGAGCCCCACGGCGAGAACGGATGCCGCGCCGAGCGATCCGATGGCGCCGTCGACCAGGACCGACCGCGGCAGTTCCCCGCGCTGGCGGTGCGCCAGCACGGCCAGCCCGGCCAGGATCAGTGGGTAGAACAGCAGGTAACCGATGTCCGCCAACGACGGGAACGGCAGCGCATCCGAGCCGAGCGCCACGAAGTAGCTGTAGCCGACCGCGAAAGCGGTGACGCCCGCCGCAACCAGCGCCAGCTGCAGCCGCCCGGTGTCGGCGCGGAGCACGGCCGCCCAGCACACCAGCGCGGGCAGCCACTGCGTCGAAGTGCCCAGCCAGCCATTGACCAGGGGGCTGAACCCGGAGCCCTGCAGGAGCAGACCGGCCAAGTAGGCGGCCAGGAGCAGCCACATGAAGCGGATCAGCCAGGAAGCCGGCCGGGGCCGATGGACGTCGGGCCGGTCGGAGCCGGGAGCGTTCACGTGTATCGCTCCCCCCGCTTGCCGTTGTCTTCACGCTAGCGGAGGCCGCCGGAGGGCCAGAGCCACGGGCGTCGTGCGGCACACCCCAGAACGGGGGTGGGCGGCTGGGATCAGCCCGCGGGTTCGGCGGCGGGGCTGAGTGTCCGCCGCCGGGCCGGGGCGCCCACTGCGGCGTCCGCTTCGCGGTCGGTGAGCCATCGATCGAGCTGGTCCGGGGGAACCGGCCTCGACATGAAGTACCCCTGGCCCTCGTCACAGCCGTAGCCGGCCAGGACCGCGAAGGCCTCCCCGTCTTCGATCCCCTCCGCCACCATCGTCAGGCCCAGGCTGTGGGCCAGGACCACGGTCGAGGAGACCAGGGCCGAGGCGCGGGCATCCGCCGTCATCGGGGTCACGAACGACCGGTCCAGCTTGAGCTGGTCGATGGGCAGGTCGCGCAGATAGGCGAGGGAGCTGTAACCGGTGCCGAAATCATCGACGGCGATCCGGATGCCCTGGCTCCGCACCCGGGTGAGGATGTCGTGGGCTCGGCCTCGGTCCGACATCAGGAAATCCTCGGTGACCTCCACCTGCAGCGCCGAAGCCGGCAGGCCGCGCGTTCGGAGCATCTCCCCGATCCGTTCGGGCAGGCTCTCGTCGACCAGCGAGCTGGCCGAGAAGTTGACGGCCACGGACAGGGGCTTTCCGCTCCGGTGCCAGCGTGCCGCCTGGTTCAGCGCCTCGGCCAGCACCACCTGGGTCAGGTCGTGCATGAGGCCGGATTCCTCGACCACGGCCAGGAAGGCATCCGGATAGAGCAGCCCGCGGGTGGGGTGCTGCCACCGCACGAGCGCCTCGACCCCCCGCACGGCACCGCTCTGCAGGTCGATCTTCGGTTGGTAGTGCAACACGAACTCGTCGTCGACCAGCGCGCTGCGCAGCTCCTCCAGGGTGCGCAGCCGCTTGTCCCCGTGACTGTCGTCGATGGGGCGGTAGACGTGGTGTCCCGTGCGGGAGGACTTGGCCTTGTACATCGCCATGTCCGCCTTGCGCAGCAGCACCGTGAGGTCGGCACCCTGCTGCGGGAACAGGGCGATGCCGACGCTGGCGGTGGTCGTCAGGGCGATCCCGGCCAGGGTGAACGGTACCGCGAGCGCGTCCCGCAGGGTGACGGCGACCACCTCCGCCTCGGCCTCGCCCGCCCCGTCGAGCAGGATCGCGAATTCGTCGCCGCCGAGCCGGGCCAGCAGGTCTCCGGCGCCCGCCAGTTGCGCCAGCCGCGCGCTGACCTGTAGGAGGAGCCGGTCCCCGGCGTCGTGGCCGAGACTGTCGTTGACCTCCTTGAACCGGTCCAGGTCCAGCAGGAGCAGGGCGCGGCGGCCCCCGTCCTCCAAGAGCCCGGGGACATCCGCGTAGAGTGCCCGCCGGTTCAGCAGGCCGGTCAGTTCGTCGGTGCGGGTCTGCGCGAGCAGGTTCACCGTGCGCCGCAGCTCGCCGAACGCGACAATGGTGCGAATCGACGCTCCGACGAGGGCCAGGCTGGCCAGCACCACCGCGGTGACGGGCACCCGCACCTGGCTGGCCAGCACCAGCACCGCGATGCCGCACACAGTGGCCATCGAGGGCACCACCATCGCCCACGCACCGCGAACCGGAGGGGCCGCCTCCGCCCGGGACGCCGTCGACCCGCGCAGCCAGACTGCCACGAGCAGGAGGCCGACGGTCCAGCCCAGGTCCAGCGGGGTGCCGATCACGTAGCCGGGGCCGGTGGCCCGGAAGGCGAACAGGCAGTCGGCGACCGTGAAGATCAGCAGGCCGAGGATCAGCTGGTTCCAGTTGCGGCCGACGCTCAGGCCGTGCGCCGCGGCGATGCCCGTGACCACGGCCACCATGGTCAGGTCCCAGGACGGGTAGGCCACCGCCAGCAGCGCCTCCGGCGACGACGCACCGCTCCCGGCGGCCAGGATCGGGCCGACGACGACCGACAGCACGGCGGCCGCGCCGAAGACCCCGACGGCGCTGTCGAGCGTCACCAGCCAGGAGAGAGTGCGCAGCTGCCGGTAGACCAGCACGAAGAGCGCCGCCAGGATCAGGGGGTTGAACACCAGATGGCCCACGTCTGCCCCCGACGGGAACGGATGCGGAGCGGCGGCATCCGTTGTCAGCAGGTAGGTGGCGTGACCGGCGGCGAAGGCGGTCACGGCCGTGGCCACCAGCGGCTCGAGGACGCGCCCGGAACCGGCCCGTCGCACCTCCACCCAGCAGAGCACGACCGCCGCCCACTGGGCGAGCACGTTCAACCAGCCGCTGACCGCGCTCGGCGGGCCGAAGCCGGTGAGCAGAGACGCGACGGCCGCGCCGGCCACCAGCGTCCACGCCAGCCAGAGCAGGAGGGTGGCAGGGCCGCGGGGGCGGATCGGCGCCGTCAGCGCGCGCACTCCAAGCATCCCCACTCGATCGCCTCCCCCTCGTGTTGGTCAGAATATCGGCGGGCACCACCCGATGGAGGGGGCGGCGGCCGGTTGCCCCGCGCTGCGGGCACCCCAGTTAGGGGCACGCCGGCTCGGGGTTTCGCTATTCGCCCGGGTACCGCAGCCCGATCTGCGCGCGCACCAGGTCGAGCGTCTCCATGATCGCCACCGCCTCTTCGACCGGCATGATGTCGCTCGAGATCTTGCCGGCCCGGATCAGCTGCTCGGCCTCGGCCGCCTGGTAGTGCATGCCGCGCCCGGTGATCTCGGCGGTGAAGGTCTCGACGACCTCGTTGGCGCTGTTGAGCACCCGGAAGTCCGTGGGCGCGTACCAGGTTCGGTCGATGTCGATGCGGCCTCGCGTGCCGAGGATGGTGGCCGTGTTCGGGCCGGCCGTGTCGCTGGCCGACAGGGTCTGGGCGATCTGCCCGCCCGCGTAGCGGAAGATCGTGGCCACCTGCGCGTCGGCGCCGGTCGCCTTGAAGGTCGCGCTCGCGAGCACGGTCTCGGGGCGTCCGAACAGTTCGGAGGCGAACGTGATCGGGTAGATGCCGAGGTCGAGGAGCGCCCCGCCGCCCAGGTGCAGGGCGTTCAGCCGGTGCGCCGGGTCGTCCGGCAGGTCCTGGGTGTGGTCGGCGATCAGGGAGCGAACGTCGCCGAGGGTTCCCTCGGCGAGGATCTCACGGATCCTCACCATGTGCGGCAGGAAACGGGTCCACATGCCCTCCAGCACCAGCAGCTCCAGCCGCGCACCGAGGTCGGCGATCTCGCGCGCCTCGGCCCCGTTCAGGGTGATCGGCTTCTCGATCAGCACGTGCTTGCCGGCGTTCAGGGCGAGCCTGGCGTTCTCGGCGTGGAACGGGTGCGGGGTCGAGATGTAGATAATGTCGACATCCGGGTCGGCGGCCAGAGCCTCGTAGCTCGGGTGGGCCGTGGGGATGCCGAACTCCGCCGCGAAGGCGTCGGCCGAGGCCTGCGAGCGAGATCCGACCGCCTGCACCGTGAAGCCGTTCAGGACGAGGTCGTTCGTGAAGGAGTGGGCGATCCCGCCCGTGGCCAGGATTCCCCAGCGGATTGAGTCGGTCATGGAACGAGCCTAGCGAGTGCGCGGCGCGAGCGGGCCTGCCGGGCTGCTGGTCAGGCGCGCGGGTCAGGCCTGGGCTGGCCGGCGGGTCAGGCCTGGGCTGGCCGGCGGGTCAGGCCTGGGCTGGCCGGCGGGTCAGGCCTGGGCTGGCCGGCCGGCCGGGGCGACGGATGGCGGCGCTCACCAGATAGGTCCAGCCGAGGATGCCGGCCAGGCACAGCCGTTCCGCGAGGCCCAGCAGCTCCGGGACGAACGCGGTGGTCACCCCCAGCGCCAGCAGCCCGGCGGCGGCCAGGGCGGCGAGGCTCACGGCCGCCGGGACGGCCCGGTGCACGTCGCTGCCGCGCATCCAGACCGTCAGCACGGTGACCGCGGCCAGGGCAGCCAGGAACCCCGACCCGGCCACACCCAGGTGCGCGAGGCCGGTGGGAGTGTGGGTGCGCACAACCAGGTCGCCGGGTGCGGGGACATCCGTGGGCAGGGCGGCGAGGATCGCGGAGCACGCTCCCCCCATGAGCAACAGCAGCAGACCGGTGCGCCGCGTGCGGGAGGCGGGACCGACCGAGCCGATGGCGAGGACCGCGGCCCCGGTCGTGACCGCTCGGCCGAGGAAGTTGAGGTTCATCAGCCAGCCGTACGGGCCGACCGCGAGATTGCTCTCGGCGTCGCGGATCGGGCTGTAGTGCGGCGGTAGCAGCTGCAGCACGACGTCCACCAGGACATAGGCCGCCACGCCGAGCATGGCCGCCAGGGCGAACCGCCGGCCGGCCGCCGCGGACCGCATCCCCGGCGTCGAAACCGCATCCTCCCCCGCTGTGCCCGCACCCGCCCCTGCACCCGCCCGCGAGACCACCACAGCGTGCCCCTAACGAATTCGACGGAGATTTTGCCCACATCGGGCTCAAAACCCTGAAAACAACAGTTTTACAGCAGAATCTCCGTCGAATTCGTTCAACGGCGGGCCGGGGTTGTGGCCGGGCGACGACCAACGCGGAGGGTCCGGGTGACCGCGGGCGGAGAGTTTACGTGGAGCCGCCTATCAGAATCGAACTGATGACCTTCTCATTACGAGTGAGACGCTCTACCGACTGAGCTAAGGCGGCGTGACGCACGATTTCCCCTTGCGGAGACGCTCGGTGACACAGCAACTAAGCTTAGCTGGTCTGGCGGGTCATCTCGCACAGCTGCGCGAAGGATGCCGTCACATGCTCGGCCAACGGCCGCGCCGGTTCCTCCTCGGCCCAGCAGCGCCAAGCGTGGCGGAGCGCCGCCACCGTGACCAGCGTGAAGAGGAGGGCCTTCTGCTGCAGCTCGGCCGACTCGGCACCGAGCTCGGGGTGGTCGGTGACGAAGCGCCGGCCGATGATCTCCTGCAGCCGGCCCTCGAAGGTGCGCAGGGTGGCCATCCGCATGCCGAACAGGTAAGGGTTCTCCTTCATCACCGTGCGGCGCAGTTGGTGGATCTCGCGGTCGCCCTCCGTGCTGCGCAGGCTGTCGGAGAGCAATACGGCCAGCTGGGCCAGGATGTCCTCGCTCGGCCCAGCGTGCACGAAGGCCTCGATCTCCGGCTCCGACGCCAGGTCGAGTTCGTCGCCGACCAGCGCGGCATCCTTGGACGCGAAGTAGTTGAAGAACGTGCGCGGCGAGATGTCGGCGACCCGGCTGATGTCCTCGACGGTCACCTTCTCCAGGCCCCGGTCACAGGACAGGGTCAGGACCGCCCGCTGGATGGCACGCCTGGTCGCCAGCCGCTTCCGCTCGCGCAGGCCGGGTTCATCGTTATGCACCGACATGGCTCAATTCTTACACGGTGCGCAAATCTGCAGCCGGATGCCCGGCCCGTCCGACCGGGCCGGGTCCGGCTGGGCCTGGCCTGGCCTGGGTCAGCACATCGGGTCGCTCGCGGGCACCGCGCCCTTCAGCAGGTAGTCGTCGACGGCCGTGTTCACGCAGGCGTTCGACTTGTTGTAGGCGGTGTGCCCCTCACCCGTGTAGGTGACGAGGGCGCCGCTGTCGAGCTGGTCGGCGAGGCTCTGGGCCCAGACGTACGGGGTTGCCGGGTCGTTCGTGGTGCCGACGACCAGGATCGGGGCGGCCCCTTCGGCCTTGATCTGGCTGCGTTCCCCGGTGAACTTGTACGGCCAGTTCGCGCAGCCGATATCGCCGAAGGTCATGTACTTGCCGATCGTCGGCGCGGCGGCCTCGATCTCGGCGGCCTGGGCACGCATCAGCGCAGGGTCCGCGTTGTAGCTGTAGTCGACGCAGTTGATGGCCATGAAGGCCTCGGTGGAATTGTCGAGGTATTTGCCGTCGGCGGAGCGGCCGTTGTAGCCGTCCGCGAATTGGAAGGCCACGTCGGCGTCCCCGTTCAGCACGCTGGTGAACATCTCGCTCAGGTTGGGCCACGCCGTGGCCTGGTAGAGCGGGTAGATGATCGCCGTGAGCAGCGTGTTCGCGCCGAGCTGGCGGCCATCCGTGGCTGTGATCGGACTCACGTCGACCGAGGCGAGCAGCGCCCCGATGGTGGCCATGGCGTCGTCGACGGAGCCGTCGAAGGGACAGTTCTCCCCCGCCAGGCAGTCGGCCAGGTAGGACCGCAGCGCGTTTTCGAAGCCGGTGGCCTGCACCCGGGTGACGTCGGCGTTGGTGGTGGAGGGGTCCAGCGCGCCGTCGAGGGCGAGCCTGCCCACCTTGCCGGGATACAGTTCGGCGTAGGTCGCGCCGAGGAAGGTGCCGTAGGAGTAGCCGAGGAAGTTGAGTTTCTTGTCTCCGAGGACGGCGCGCAGCAGGTCGAGGTCGTGCGCTGCGCTGACGCTGTCGACGTGGCCGAGCAGGGCGCCGGTGTTCTTCTGGCAGGCGTCGCCGAAGTCGGCGGCCGCCACCGTGAGCTCCTGGATCCAGGCGTCCGAGCCGCGGGCCGCGACGGGGAGTCCGTAGAGGTACTCGTCCATCTGGGCGGGCTCGTAGCAGGTGACGCTCGAGGAGCGGCCGACGCCGCGGGGGTCGAACCCGACGACGTCGAAACCGGCCTGCAGCTTCGCATCCGTCGCGTAGTCGAGGGACTCTTTCGCGAAGTCGTACCCGGATCCGCCGGGGCCGCCGGGGTTGACGAGCAGGGAGCCGACCCGGGTGCCCGTGGCCGGATGCCGCACCAGCGCCAGGTCCACCTTCTCGGTGCCGGGGTCGGTCCAGTCGAGCGGCGCCGAGGCCGTGGTGCACTGCAGGCCGTCGCCGCAGTCCTTCCACTTCAGCACCTGGCTGTAGAACGGTTTGAGGGCGGCGCTGACCTTCTCACCCGTCGGGGCGGACGTCGTCGGCGCCTGCTGCGGCAGGAACAACGGCACGCAGCCGGTCAGGCCGAGCGCGAGCACCAGCGCAGCCACCGTGGTGCGGGCCAGCACCGTCTTTCCAGCCAGCACCGGGGCGGTGCGCAAACGGGTTCGTCTGGTCAACGGGTTCCTCTTCCGTGGTGCCTGGTGCGTGGGCGATGTCATCGGCGGATCGCCGAGACAAGCATTGCCTCGAGGGCAAGGGCCGGCGCCACATTCGATTCGATTCTCTGCCGGGCCTGGGCGATCGCATCCAGTGTCGCCAGCGTCGCGGGGGGCGCGCAGGCGGCGCTCGCGGCCCGCACCTCAGAGAGCAGCTCGCGGTTGATCACGCTGGCCTCGCGACCCAGCTGCACCATGATCACGTCGCGGTAGAGCGAGGTCAGGTCCACCAGGATGCGGTCGATCCCGTCGCGGAGGCTGCGGGTGGCCCGCCGCTTCTGGTCGTCTTCGAGGGCCTTGATCTGGCTGCGCAGCCCGGGCGGCACGGACTGGCCGGGCTCCACGCCCAGCGATCGCAGCACGCCCTCGCGTTCGGCGGCGTCACGCTCGAGGGTGATCGCCTTCGCGTCGTCGCCGGCGATGGCCAGCAGCCGGGCAGCGCCGTTCACGGCCGCGGACACGCCACGGATGCCGAGGGCCGCCCTAAGGGTCTCCTCACGCCGGGCGCGCGCCTCGGGGTTCGTCGCCAGGCGCCGCGCCATGCCGATGTGGCTCTGCGCCTCGCGCGCGGCCCGCTCGGCGGTGGCCGGATCGACGCCGTCGCGGGCGACGAGCAGGCCGGCGACGTCGTCGATGCTCGGCACGCGCAGCCGCACCGAGCGCACGCGGGACCGGATGGTGGGCAGCAGGTCGGCTTCGCTCGGGGCGCAGAGGATCCACACGGTGCGCTCCGGCGGCTCTTCGAGCGCCTTGAGCAGCACGTTCGAGGTGCGTTCGACCATGCGGTCGGCGTCTTCGACCACGATCACCCGGTACCGGCCCACCGAGGGCGAATACTGCGAGCGCTTCACGGCTTCCTTGACCGATTCCATCTTGATGATGACGCCCTCGGTCGACAGGACGATCAGGTCGGGATGCGTGCGCGCGTCGACGAGGCGCCGCGTGGTCTCCAGGCCGTCTTCCGTGCCCGGGCTCAGCAGCGCGGTAGCGAACGCGAAGGCGAGATTCGAGCGGCCGGATCCGGGCGGGCCGGTGATCAGCCAGGCGTGCGTCATGGCCGACGGCGCCGCCGAGCGCGCCTCATCGCC
Source organism: Cryobacterium sp. TmT2-59 (assembly GCF_004403545.1). Taxonomy (NCBI): domain Bacteria; kingdom Bacillati; phylum Actinomycetota; class Actinomycetes; order Micrococcales; family Microbacteriaceae; genus Cryobacterium; species Cryobacterium sp. TmT2-59. Next base: position 22,614 of record NZ_SOGM01000037.1, read on the forward strand.
GGCCGGCCCTTCGGCCGCCGCGCGGAAGATGGCGATCGCATCCGCCTGACCCGTCAGATCGTCCCAGACTCGCATCGAACCAGAGTACCTTCCGCCGGTGACAGAGGGCTTGGAACTCGTGCTGAGGCGTGGTCAGCCGAGCGAGCGCCCAGCGAAGCGCCCAGCGAAGCGCCGTGTCCGGTGCCGAACCAATTCGACGGAGATTTTGCCGAAAACGGCCGGTTTAGGGCCCAAAACAGTGTGTACGGGCAAAATCTCCGTCGAATTCGTTAGGGGCGGGGGTTTCTGCGGCGGCGCCGGCCTGGGAGTGACTCATGCCCGCGACTGCGGAAGGTCAGAGCAGTGCGGCGACGCGCTCACGGATGACGGCGGCGATCTCCGCGACCGGCAGCGCGGCATCCACGACCAGGAAACGCTCCGGCTCGGCCGCAGCCAGCCCGAGGAACGCGGCGCGCACCCGGCGGTGGAAGTCGCTCTTCTCGGCCTCCAGCCGGTCGAACCGCTTGTTATCGGCGTCGAGCCGCCCGCGGGCGACGTCCTCGTCGAGGTCGAGCAGGATGGTGAGCTCGGGCAGCAGACCCTCCGCCGCCCAGAGCGACAGTTCGCGGATCTCGTCCGCACCCAGCACCCGCCCGGCACCCTGGTAGGCGACGGATGAGTCGAGGTAGCGGTCCTGGATCACCACTTCGCCGCGGGCGAGCGCCGGGCGCACCGCGGTCGCGATGTGCTGCGCGCGGTCGGCCGCGTAGAGCAGCGCTTCCGCGCGGGGGGACACCTCGCCGCGGTGATGCAGCACGATCTCGCGGATCAGGACGCCGACCGGCGTGCCGCCGGGCTCGCGGGTGCGCAGGACGGTGCGTCCGCCCTGCTCGAGCCAGTCGGTGAGGAGCTGCGACTGGGTCGTCTTGCCTGACCCGTCGCCGCCCTCGACCGTGATGAACAGCCCGGTCACGACTGCGCGGATGCCTGGTTCGCGGCGGCCTTGGCGGCCGCGGTGGCCGCCCGGGTCGCTGCGGCCTTCGCTGCGGTCGCCGCCTTCTGGGCGGGGGTCCTGACCACTGCGGTGCGGGCCGTCCCGACCTTCGCGGCACTGGTCTTCGCCGCCCCGGTCTTCGTGCCCGGAGCCCTCCGCACGGTGGTGGTGGCCCCCGACGCCGTCGTCGTCTTCACGGCGGCCTTCTTGGCTGGCGCCTTTTTCACGGCCGCCTTCTTGGCCGGGGCCTTCTTCGCCGGCGCCTTCTTGGCCGCGGCCTTCTTCACGACCGGTCCCTTGGCACGCTTGTCGGCCAGCAGCTGTACGGCGCGGTCGAAGTCGACCTCCTCCACCGTTTCGGCCTTGGGGATGGTCGCGTTGGTGACGCCGTCGGTGACGTAGGCGCCGAACCGGCCGTCCTTGATCTTGATGGCCTTGCCGCTCTCGGGGTCGGGCGCCTCGAACTCCTTGAGGGCGCTCGACGCCCGCCGTGCGCCGTACTTGGGCTGGGCGTAGAGCTCGACCGCGCCGGCCAGGTCGATCTCGAAGATCTGGTCCTCGCTGGTCAGCGAACGGGTGTCGACGCCCTTCTTCAGGTAGGGGCCGAACTTGCCGTTCTGCGCCGTGATCTCGGAACCCGATTCCGGGTCGACGCCCACCGTGCGCGGCAGGGCGAGCAGGTGCAGAGCGGTGTCGAGGTCGATCGTGGCCAGGTCCATGGTCTTGAACAGCGAAGCCGTGCGCGGTTTCACGGCGGCGACCTTCTTAACCGCGCCCTTGCGCTTGGGCTTGGCCGCGGCGGCTGCCGTGGCGGCCGTGGTCGTCGCGGCGGCCTCGGCGGCAACCGAATCGGATAGCAGCGTCACCTCGCCGGTCACCGGGTCGATGGTCTCGCCCGGCTCGACGACCTCGGCGACCGGCTCCAGCTCGGTGACATAGGGACCGAACCGGCCGTCCTTCGCCACGATGCTCTTGCCGTTCTCCGGGTTCACGCCGATCACGCGGTCGGTGATGACCGGCGCGTCGATGAGTTCACGGGCCTTCGCCGGGGTCAGTTCGTCGGGCGCGAGGTCCGGCGGGATGTTGACGCGGCGCGGCGGCGCATCCGGGGACGCCTCGGGGTCGATGACCTCGAGGTAGGGACCGTATTTGCCGATGCGCAGGGTGATGTCATCGCCGATGGGCATCGAGTTGATCGAGCGGGCGTCGATCTCGCCGAGGTTGTCGATGACCTGGCGCAGGCCGCGGTGCTTCTCGGAGCCGAAGTAGAAGCTGGTCAGCCAGTCGACCCGGTCGGCCTTGCCGTCGGCGATGCGGTCGAGGTCGTCTTCCATCTCGGCGGTGAAGTCGTATTCGACCAGGTCGGAGAAGTACTCCTCGAGCAGGCGCACGACGGAGAACGCGATCCAGTTGGGCACCAGGGACTGGCCGCGCGGGGTGACGTAGCCGCGCTCGGTGATCGTGGAGATGATCGATGCGTACGTCGACGGGCGGCCGATGCCGAGCTCTTCGAGCTTCTTGACCAGGCTGGCCTCGGTGTAGCGGGCGGCCGGGGTGGTCTCGTGGCCCTTGGCCTCCACCTCGAGCAGGGTCAACTTCTGGCCCTCTTCGAGCGGCGGCAGCTTCGACTCGGTCGCGTCGGTGGGCGCGTTGCGCTCCTCGTCGCGGGATTCCTCGTAGGCCAGCATGAAGCCGCGGAAGGTGATCACGGTTCCGCTGGCGGAGAACTCGGCGAGCGCTCCGGATGCCGCGGGGTGCGCGGCGGGACCGGTCGGGCCGGCCGCGATGGTGACCGACGCGGTCGAACCGGTCGCATCCGCCATCTGCGAGGCGACGGTGCGCTTCCAGATCAGGTCGTACAGCTTGAAGTCGTTGCCGCGCAGGGTGGACGCGAGCGAGGGCGGGGTGCGGAAGGTGTCGCCGGACGGGCGGATCGCCTCGTGCGCCTCCTGTGCGTTCTTGCTCTTGCCCTTGTACAGGCGGGGCTTGTCGGGCACGGTTTCCGCGCCGTAGAGCGCCGACGCCTGGGTGCGTGCGGCCGTGATCGCCTGCTGCGAGAGCGACGGCGAGTCGGTACGCATGTAGGTGATGTACCCGTTTTCGTAGAGCGACTGGGCCACGCTCATGGTCTGCCGGGCGGTGAAGCGCAGCTTGCGGGCGGCCTCCTGCTGCAGGGTCGAGGTCGTGAACGGCGCGGCCGGGCTGCGCCGGTACGGCTTGGAGGCCACCTTCGTCACGGTCAGCGCGACGGACGGCTCCTTGAGGGCGTCGGCGAGAGCGAGGGCGGATGCCTCGTCGAGCGTGACCGCGGACACCTTCGGCTTGAGCTGGCCGAGGTCGTCGAAGTCGCCGCCGGACGCGATGCGCTCACCGTTGAGGCGGACGAGCTTGGACTGGAACGCGGCATCCGTCGCCGACGTGCCAGGGGCGAGCTGGGCGATCAGGTCCCAGTAGCCGGCCGACACGAACGCCAGGCGTTCGCGTTCGCGCTCGACGACGAGGCGGGTGGCCGCGGACTGCACCCGGCCGGCGGACAGGCCGGGGCCCACCTTGCGCCAGAGCACGGGCGAGATCTCGTAGCCGTAGATGCGGTCGAGGATGCGCCGGGTCTCCTGGGCGTCGACGAGGGCGGTGTCGAGGTCGCGGGTGTTGTCCTTGGCCTGGAGGATCGCTTCCTTGGTGATCTCGTGGAAGACCATGCGCTTCACGGGGACCTTGGGCTGCAGCACCTGCAGCAGGTGCCAGGCGATGGCCTCGCCTTCGCGGTCCTCATCAGTTGCGAGCAGGAGTTCGTCGGCGTTCTTCATGGCCCGCTTGAGCTCGGCCACGGTCTTCTTCTTCGCGTCGGACACCACGTAGTACGGCTCGAAGCCGTTGTCCACATCGACCGAGAATTTGCCGAGGGGACCCTTTTTGAGTTCCGGCGGGAGGTTTTTGGGCTCAATCAAGTCGCGGATGTGGCCGACCGAGGACAAAACCTCGTAGCCGTCGCCCAGATAGGCGGCGATCGACTTCATTTTCGTCGGCGATTCGACAATGACCAGCTTCTTAGTGCCTGGCACCAGACTCCTCTTTATAGGTACGGGTCCAAGGATGGGCCAAGGCACACCATACACACTGCACCGGAGTCCCTGCCAACTCGTGCCGGACCGCCACCGGCATTGGGGGTTGCCAGGCAGGCGCTCGCGGAGACAATAGAAACATGGCTACAACAGCAACGGGCACGTACACCGCGAAGCTCACGGACGGCCCCCTCGAAGGCAAAACCGTCACCACCGAGTTCCTCGAATCCGGTGATCCACGGCCGCGACTCGAAATCCCGGCCGACTCCGGCAAGAAGCGGTATCTGTACATGCGCGGCGCCGGCCTCGAATTCGGCTCCTCCGAGTTTCCGGAGCGCCCCACCGCCGTCGACTACCGTTTCATCGAGGCCGTTTTCGACTGATCCGGCGCGACTGAACCGACGCGACTGACCCGGCTCGACAGATCCGGCCAGTAGGTCTGACCCGCCTGACCTTCCCGCCCCGCCGACCGCGCAGGTCAACCGGGCGGCGGTCCCGCGCGTGACCGTGCACCCAGGTCGAGGCCGAGGTAGCCGCGCCCGATGCTGACCGAGGCGATCAGCCCCTCGACCGAGCACGCGGTGACGGATGCCCCGTTGAGCCTGGCCGCCTCGGCTGCGGCCTCGCAGGGCACCCCGGCCACGGCGCCCGAGGCCGTGTCGGCGGCGGCCAGCGCCGCGGCATCCGCGGACCCCTGCACCGCCCGCCCGACCGCCAGCACGGCGAACAGCGGAACGACCACCGCCGTCACCAGGAGCACCGCGCCGATCACCCCGACCGCGAGCACCGTGCCGGACCCCCGTTCGCCGCGCCCTGACCGCGTGCGCGGAAACTGAGCCCGGCACATCCAGGTGCGGAACCGGCGCATCCGGGTCCATCGAAACAGGGTCCGCCGCATCAGAGCCCCCCGGCGAGCGCGCAGGACCCGGCCGTCAGGGTCAGCCCGAAGGCTGCGAAGGGCGAGAAGGCGCTCGGCACGCTGAGCCGCACGCAGACGAATTCGCCGCGCCGCTCCGACGTCAGCGAGGTGCCCGGCACGGCCCGGTCGACGAGCCCCGCGGCCCGGTCGGTGCTGTCCCCGCGGGCGAGGGACCGGGCGGCGCCGGCCGCGGCATCCGTCAACCGCACCTGCTGGCCGACGACCTGCACGGCCCCCAGGCAGCAGGCCAGCACGAGCAGCACGGCCGGCACGACGGTCGCGAATTCGGCGGTGACGCTGCCACGCTCCCCGGTGTGCCGCGGCACCGGTCGGCTACCCCACGGTGAGGGCATTGCGCACCAGGTCGGTGAGGATGCCGCGCACCTCGTCGCCGCGCAGAATCACGATCAGCAGGCCGGCGAAGCCGACCGCGGCCATGGTCGCGACCGCGTATTCGGCCGTCGCCGCCCCGGTCTCGTCGCGCCGGCGCGGCCACGCCCGCATTAGGCGGGAGCGCCGGCCCGAGGAGCCGGCGTTCGAGGCCCAGCGCGACGTGCCGGCCGGGTCGAGTGTGCCCGCGGGAACGGTGGGACCGGTGGGGGTGGGACCGGTGCTGGTTGGATCGGTGCTGGGCATGCGTTCGTCTCCTTCTCGCGTCGGGCGACGCGGTGTGTGGCGGCACGAGTGCACCCAGACTCTCCCGGCACGGGTCGGCCCGATCGCCGGGGCGGAAATCGGTGCGATCCGTCAGAAGACCAGGACTGTGGAGGACAGGACGGTCACCAGCAGCGGCACGACCCCGATCAGCATGAAGGCGGGCAGCACGCAGACTCCGAGCGGGATCATCAGCGTGACGCCGAGGGTGGCGGCCCTGCGCTGGCCGTCACTGCGGGCGTCCCGGCGCAGCTGCTCGGCTTCACTGCGCAGCAGCTCGGCGGCCGGGACCCCTGCCCGCTGCGACAGGGCGAGCACCTGCTCGATGGCGGCCACCGAGTGCCCGCGGCGCAGCGCGAACCGCTCGGCAGCCGCGTCGACCAGGCCCCGGGCCCGGTCGATCGAGCCGCCGCCGGTCATGGCGATCGCGGTCAGTTCGAGTTCGAGACCCGGGGTCTGGTCGCGCGCCCGGGCCCCCCGGACGAGCCACCGGTTCCAGCGGTCGGCCGCCAGCATCAGCGCCGCCCCGCCCGCCAGGCAGACCCAGCCCGGCACGGTGAGGAACAGCGTGCGCAGCGTGTCGAAGCCCAGCAGGCTGCCGAGCAGGACGCCGACTACGGGCAGGAACGCCACCATCCGCGCCGTGGCGCTCGGCCCGGCGAGGGCGACCTGGAGGTCGGTGTGCAGTTGTCCGAGCTCCCGGAAGGATCCCGCGAGCTGGCGCAGGCAGGCCGCCAGCGGCGCCCCGGCCTGGGTGGCCACCTGCCACGCCGCCGCCAGCCCGAGCCAGGCCTCGCCGACCGGACCGCCGAGCAGGCCGGCCTCCGCGGCGACGGCATCCGCGATGCTCTCGCCCCGGCGCCCGGCGGCGGCCGCCGCACGGATGATCGGCGCGGGCTGGGCGGGCGAAGTCGTCGATTCGCGCCGGGCCGTCGATGCGCCTCGAGCCGTCGATGCGGGCGCNGCGGCCGCCGCACGGATGATCGGCGCGGGCTGGGCGGGCGAAGTCGTCGATTCGCGCCGGGCCGTCGATGCGCCTCGAGCCGTCGATGCGGGCGCCCCCGGCGGGGCCTCGGGGCCTCCGCTCGCAGAGGTCACGTCGAGATATTCCCAGGCGGAGGCCGGCGAGACGCCCGCGGCCAGCAGCACCGCAAGGCGCTGGGTCACCTGTGCGACCTGCTCCATCGCCGGTTCGGGTGTCCGGCGCCACCGTCTCACGGCGGGTCCCGCGGCAGTGTGTCCTTCGGCGTCGGGTCCCGCGGCAGCGCCGGGTCCCTTGGCTTTGTGTCCCTCGGCAGCGCATCCGTCGGGGCTGCGGCGGCCCGCCTGCCGTGGCCCCTGGTCGCGGCGCCCTGGCCCCGCTCCTCTCGCTCGACCGGCACGGTCACCAGCCGGTGGCCGTCGAGCGCGAACCGGGCCGGGGGCGCGAGCCGGCGCAGGCCGTCGCGGCGCTCCAGGTGCAGCACCAGCCCGATCGCGCTCACGGCCTGGCGGGTCACCGCTTCGGGGCTCATCCCGGCGAGCGCGCCGAGCGCCTCCAGCCGGGCCGGGATGTCCCGCACCGAATTCGCGTGCAGGGTTCCCGCGCCGCCGTCGTGGCCGGTGTTCAGGGCCGCCAGCAGTTCCCGGATTTCGCCGCCGCGGCATTCGCCGAGCACGAGCCGGTCGGGGCGCATCCGTAACGCCTCACGCAGGAGGCTGTCCAACCCGATCCGCCCGGCCCCCTCGAGGTTCGCCTGGCGCGACTCGAGCGCGACGACGTGCGGGTGGTCGATGCGCAGTTCGGCGACGTCCTCGATCACGACGATGCGTTCGCCCGGCGGCGCCTCCCCCAGCAGGGCCGCGAGCAGGGTGGTCTTGCCGCTGCCGGCCGCGCCCGTGATCAACAGATTCTCCCGGTGGTGCACCGCGGCCCGGAGCCGCTGGACGAGACTAACGGCCTCCTCACCCGGCCCGAACAGGCCGGCCTGCGCGAGCGCGGCGAGACTCGGTCGCGCGGCCCGGGGCAGCCGGATCGAGAGCAGGGTGCCGGTGCTCGACGCCGGCGGCAGAACCGCATGAACCCGGATGCCGTCGGAGAGCCTGACGTCGACGCAGGGGCTGGCCTCGTCGATGTGGCGCCCGCCGAGGGCGATCAGACGCACCGCCAGCTCGCGCACCTGCGTCTCGGGGCAGGCCCAGCCCGGCTCGCGCACGAGGCCGTGACCGGCGTCGACCCACAGCCCGGCTTCGCCGTTGACGAACAGGTCGGTGACCTGCCGGGCGGCGGCGAACCGGGCGAGCGGGCCGAGCCCGGAGACATCGAGGGCGGGCTGGTCTGGGGCGGGCGCGTCTGGGGACGGCGTGTCGCGCGCCGCGCCCTCGAGTGTCGGCCCGGCAGGAGCCGCGCCCTGAGCGGCGTAGGACGGCACGGCGATGAACGGAGACGGCATGCGTCGACGGTAGGCCCGGCGGCGGCGCTGTGCGGTCAGGCCCGTGCACCTGACAGAAACGAGGCGACCCGCGCCCTGGGGAGGAGCCCCGGTCGGAATCCACCGGGTGAAAACCGCCGGTTAAAAAAAGGGGGGCGGCACCTATTGGGGGGAACAGGTGCCGCCTCGGCAGTGCGTTGATTGGGGGGAACCAAACACACCGCAGGTCTAAACTTTCGTTCGGACGTGTCCCAATGTACAAGGGGAATTACAGATGCGCAAGTCCTTTGTGTCCTCATAAATGAGGACATGGATCCATGCGGCCTGATGGGCCCACAATTAGGGGTGTTACCGCAGCGAAATTTGCCCTCAATGTCATCGAAATCATGACGCCGGGCCGTGGTGTAGCTTGAAGAGGACGCCAGTGCTGGCGCCAGGGGAAAATTGAGGGGTTCAATGAAGAACATCGATACGGACTTACAACCCGAGGCGAATGCGGCTCCCGCAGCCGTCGTCAGCGGTCCCGCTTCATTCGCAGATCCAGCAGCGCTCGGTCTGGGCGCATTCGCCCTGACAACGTTCGTACTCAGCACCGTGAACGCCGGTCTTCTTCCGGCAACGGTTGAACCGATCGTGTTCAGCCTGGCTCTCTTCTACGGCGGCATCGCACAGTTCGCGGCCGGAATGTGGGAATTCGCCAAGGGCAACACCTTCGGCGCGACAGCCTTCACCTCGTTCGGCGCCTTCTGGATGTCGTTCTGGTACCTGGCTACAGCGACCGATTTGTCCGCCGCCGGCGCGGACGCCGGCAAGGGAGTGGGCGTCTGGCTGTTCGCCTGGGCGATCTTCTCCTTATATATGACCATCGCGGCACGCAAGACCAGCATGGCCGTCTTCCTGATTTTCGTTGTTCTGACCGTCACCTTCTTCTGCCTCTCCATCGGCGCGTATTCCGGCGTCGTCGCTTTCACCCGGGTCGGGGGCTGGCTGGGACTGATCACGGCGCTGCTCGCCTGGTACGCCTCGTTCGCGGTCGTGGCAAATTCCACGTTCAAGCGAAACATGCTGCCCGTAGGACCGGCAGCGTAAGACCACACCCGGCTGCCGCAGGCGCCGAGTTACCCCACGCCACGGCGGGGACAGTTCGGCGCCGGCAATGGCCGCAACGCCCCGATTCGCGGGGCACCGCACGAGCCGGTCCTGGCCTCCACCGGGCCGGCCGTCGAACCGAAACCACGCATCGCAAAGGAGCGACATCCGCATGAGTGTAAAGATCGACAACCTTCTCCACGAAACCCGTAGATTCCCGCCGACGCCGGAATTCGCGGCCCAGGCCATCGCAACTCCCGCGCTGTATCAGGACGCCGCGGACGACCGTTTGAAGTTCTGGGCTGACCAGGCCCGCGAACTCCTGGACTGGAAGAAGCCGTTCACGAAGACGCTCGACTGGACGAACCCGCCCTTCGCCAAGTGGTTCGAAGACGGCGAATTGAACGTGGCCTGGAACTGCCTCGACCGGCACGTGCTGGCCGGCAACGGCGACCGGGTGGCCCTGCACTTCGAAGGCGAGCCGGGCGACTCCCGGGACATCACGTACGCCGAGCTCACCGCCGAGGTGAAGCGGGCTGCGAATGTGCTGACGAAACTCGGCGTGAACGCCGGCGACCGGGTAGCCATCTACCTGCCGATGATCCCCGAAGCCGTGATCGCGATGCTGGCCGTGGCCCGCATCGGTGCCGTGCACTCCGTGATCTTCGGCGGATTCAGCGCCGAGAGCCTCCGCTCGCGCATCGACGACGCCAATGCGGTGCTCGTGATCACCGCCGACGGCGGCTACCGCAAGGGCAAGGCCTCCGCGCTCAAGCCGGCCGTCGACGCGGCCCTGGAGAGCGGCGAGACCACCGTGCGCAACGTGCTCGTCGTCAAGCGCACCGAAGGCTTCGTGGAGTGGTTCGACCGCGACCTCTGGTGGCACGACGAGCTCGCCTCGGTCGACGCGGAGCACGAGGCCGAGGGCTTCCCCGCCGAGAACCCGCTGTTCATCCTCTACACGTCGGGCACCACCGGAAAGCCCAAGGGCATCCTGCACACCACCGGCGGCTATCTGACCCAGACGGCCTTCACCCACAAGAACGTGTTCGACCTGCACCCCGAGACGGATGTCTACTGGTGCACCGCCGACGTCGGCTGGATCACCGGCCACAGCTACGTGGTCTACGGCCCGCTCGCCAACGGCGCCACCCAGGTGCTCTTCGAGGGCACTCCGGACACCCCGCACCCGGGCCGCTGGTGGGAGATCATCGAGAAGTACAAGGTGAGCATCCTCTACACGGCGCCCACCGCCATCCGTACGTTCATGAAGCTCGGCCGTCAGATTCCGCAGGGCTTCGACCTGACGAGCCTGCGCCTGCTGGGGTCGGTGGGCGAGCCCATCAACCCGGAGGCCTGGATGTGGTACCGCGAGGTCATCGGCGGCAACGTCGCGCCGATCGTGGACACCTGGTGGCAGACCGAGACCGGGGCGATCATGATCTCCGCCCTGCCCGGCGTGACGACCACGAAGCCGGGTTCGGCGCAGTGCCCGATCCCCGGTGTGGTGATCGACGTGCTCGATGACGAGGGCAACCACGTCGGCCGCGACAACGGTGGCCTGCTCGTGGTCACCGAACCGTGGCCGTCGATGCTGCGCGGCATCTGGGGCGACCCGGAGCGGTTCAAGGAGACCTACTGGGAGAAGTTCGGTTCGGAGAACCCGCGTTACTTCGCGGGCGACGGCGCCCGCCTCGACCGCGACGGTGAGATCTGGCTGCTCGGCCGGGTCGACGACGTGATGAACGTGTCGGGGCACCGCCTGTCGACGGCCGAGATCGAGTCGTCGCTGGTGGCGCACCCGATGACGGCCGAAGCGGCCGTGGTCGGAGCGCACGATGACACGACCGGCCAGGCCGTGGTGGCCTTCGTCATCATCAAGTACAGCCACCTGGAGGAGTCCTCGCACGCGGACCTTCAGGCCGTGCTGCGGGCGCACGTGGCCCAGCAGATCGGTGCGATCGCGCGCCCCCGCCAGATCTTCATCGTGAACGAGCTGCCGAAGACGCGCTCGGGCAAGATCATCCGGCGTCTGCTGCAGGATGTCGCGGAGGGCCGCGAGGTCGGCGACACGACCACGCTGGCCGACACCTCCGTGATGACGGCCATCATGTCCACCCTGAAGTAGGGCCGGGTCTCCCCCGCCTCCGCTTCCGCTTCCGCTTCCGCTTCACTGCTCCGCTCCTAACCAATTCGACGGAGATTTTCGCGAAAACCAGCCCACAGCATCCGTTTGGGCCTGTTTAAGTGAGAATCTCCGTCGAATTCGTTCGCGGAGGAAACACTCAACCGCCGCGCCTAGCGTGGTGGGCGATGACTGACCCTCGCCCAGCCCCGCCCGGCCGCCTGCTCGCCCTCGACGCTCTCCGCGGGGTCGCGGCGCTGATCGTGCTGGTGCACCACGTGTCGATGACCGTGCCGGCGATCTCCGCGGCCTACGAGTCCAGCGACGGCGTTGCCCTCTGGTCGGTGGGCTGGTGGACGACGCTGTCCCCGCTCAAGATCCTGTTCGCGGGGCCCGAGTTCGTGCTCGTCTTCTTCGTGCTGAGCGGATTCGTGCTCGTGCTGTCGCCCCTGGCGGCCACGGCCTACAACTGGCGCTCCTACTTTCCGCGCCGGATCATCCGGCTCGCGGTTCCGGTCGTGGTGTCCGTCGCCCTGGCCGCCGCCTGGATCGCCCTCGTCCCCCGCACCGGTGGCGATGCCGGCGGGGCCTGGCTGGCCCGGCAGGACGATCCGAACGTCGGCCTCGCCAATCTGCTGAGCGAGGCCAGCGTCATCGGCTCGACCAACCGGCCCGATGTCAACCCGCCCCTGTGGTCGCTGGCCTGGGAGATGTGGTTTTCGCTGCTGCTCCCGGCCGGGGTGCTGCTGGCCGCGGCCACCCGGCGGTGGACCCCGATCTGGGCAGCGGTCCTGATCGCGGTCTCGGGGTTCGGCTACGTCGAGCACATCGAGCCGCTGATGTATCTCCCGGCGTTCGCGCTCGGCACGCTGCTCGCGGCGAACGTCGACGCTCTACGCGCCCGCGGCGCCGCACTGACCGCGCATCGCTGGGGCACCGTCGCCTGGGTCGGCCTGACCGCGCTCGGGCCGCTCCTGCTGATCGCGCACTGGCTCGTGCGGCCGCTGGTTTCCGGTCCGTGGGGAGACCTGACCCTCGCCCTGCGCGTACCGGGTGCCGTGCTGATCGTCGCCGTCGTCGCCCTGTGGCCGCCGCTGCAGAGGCCGCTGACCGTTCGCCCCCTGGTCTGGCTGGGGTCAATCAGCTTCAGCCTGTACCTCGTGCACTTCCCGATCGTGGTCGCCTTCGGGAACATCTTCGGCCCGTCCCGGTGGTGGCTGGCCGCCCTGGTCTCGGTGCCGCTCAGCCTTCTGCTGGCCCAGCTGATGTACCGGTGGGTCGAGCTCCCGTCGCAGCGGTTCGCTTCCTGGGCCGGGCGGGCGGCGGCGCATCCGTCACGCCCGGCGCGCCTGACCCGCGCCGCCCGCGTGACCCGCGCAGCCCGCGTGACCCGCGCAGCCCGCTCCGCGCAGCGCGCCGCGCCGCCCGCCTAAACCGGCCCCCAACGCAGCCCCCTCCAACCAATTCGACGGAGATTTTGGGCTAGAACGCCGTTTCAGAGCCCATTTCGCACTTTTAAACCAAAATCTCCGTCGAATTCGTTCGGGGCTGCCGGCCTCAGCACGGGGAGCGGGGGCCAGGCGAGGGGCGAGGGGCAGGGAGCGAGGGGCAGGGAGCGAGGTCAGGCGAAGGAGACGATCAGCTCCAGCTCGACCGGCGAGTCCAGCGGCAGCACGGCGACGCCGACGGCCGAGCGTGCGTGCACGCCCCGGTCGCCGAAGATCTCGCCGAGAACCTGCGACGCCCCGTTGATGACGCCGGGCTGGCCCGTGAACGACGGGGCGGATGCGACGAAACCGGTGACCTTGACGATCTGCGTGATGCGATCGAGCGAACCGATCACGGCTTCGATCGCGGCGAGCGCGTTCAGCGCGCACTGCCGGGCGTACGCCTGGGCGTCGGCGGCGGGAACGAGGCCGTGGCCGTCACCGACCTTGCCGGTGGCCGGGAGCGCCCCGGAGACCATCGGCAGCTGACCGGAGGTGAAGACCAGCGAACCGCTGATCACGGCCGGAACATAGGTGGCGACGGGCGGCACGACGCTGGGCAGGTCGATACCCAGCTCGGCGAGGCGGGCTTTGATCTGTGACATGGTTCAGGCTCCTTCGGTGGCGAGGGGGCGCTTGAGGTAGGCGACGAGCCCGCCTTCGGGCCCGGGAACGACCTGCACGAGCTCCCAGCCGTCAGAGCCCCAGTTGTTCAGGATGGCTGCTGTGTTGTGAATCATCAGCGGGGTGGTGAGGTACTCCCAGGCAGGCATATGGCTCCGATTCAGGCTGTTTTTCAGATTTGTCACTTAGTCTCAATTGTATGTCTGCCATAAATCGTTCGGTCAGTGGAGCCCTCGCCGGGCTCCTCGGTTTCGTCGGGATGAGCGCCATCGCCGGCGTCCTCGTCACCGCTGCGGTCACTCCCGCGCTGGCCCTCTCGGGCATGACCGCCACGAACACCATCAACGTCTTCGAGAACCTACCCGATTACCTCTCGATCGACCAGCTCTCGCAGAAGAGCAATATCTATGCCATGCACACCGACGGCACGCCCCAGCTGCTCGCATCCTTCTACGACCAGAACCGCGTTGAGGTTCCCTGGGATGGCATCAGCCAGTTCGTGAAGGATGCCGCCGTCGCCGGTGAGGACCCGCGCTTCTACGAGCACGGCGGCATCGACCTCGAAGGCACCATCAAGGGCGTCGTGAGCACCGTGGCCACCGGCAGCGCCCGCGGCGGCTCGTCGATCACCCAGCAGTACGTCAAGAACGTTCTCGTGCAGAAGTGCGAGGTGCTCGCCGACCAGAAGAAGCGCACCGCCTGTTACGACCTGGCGACGGAGACCAGCCCCGACCGGAAGCTCAAGGAGATGCGCCTGGCGATCGGGGTGGAGAAGAAGTACCCCAAGGACGACATCCTGCGGCAGTACCTGAACATCAACGGTTTCGGCGGATCCGTCTACGGCATCGAGTCCGCTGCCAATTACTACTACAACACCAGCGCCGCGGCCCTGACCCTGCCGCAAGCCGCCAGCCTCGTGGCCATCGTGAACAACCCGGTGAAGTTCCAGCTCGACGACCCCGCGAGCGAAACCAACGGCGCCGCCAATGGGTACGCCGCCAACAAGGAGCGCCGCGACTACATCCTCGGCGAGATGCTCAAGTACAAGAAGATCACCCAGGCCGACTATGACGCCGCGCTGGCCACGCCGATCGAGCCGACCATCACGGAACCGAGCACCGGCTGCCAGACCGCCGGCGGCAGCGCGTTCTTCTGCGACCTCGTCGTGCACACCCTGCAGACTGATTCGACGTTCGGAGCCGACGAGGCCGCACGGTTGGCCAACTTCCGTCGCGGCGGCTACAACATCTACACGACCCTCGACCTTGACCTGCAGGACGCCGCCGAGGCGACCCTGACGGAGAACGTCCCCAAGACGGACCCCAACTGGGATGTCGGAGGCGTCATCACGAGCGTGCAGGTCGGAACCGGCCGCGTGCTGGCCATGACCCAGAACAAGGACTACAGCCAGGACCCGGCAGTCCAGGCCACCGGTGCGAACTTCACCGGCATCAACTACAACACCGACATCGACCAGGGCGGCTCGAGCGGGTTCCAGCCCGGCTCGACCTACAAGGTCTTCACCCTGGGCGAATGGCTGACCGAGGGACACGCGCTCAACGAGCGGGTCGACTCCCGTCGCAAATCGGACTGGGGCGTGTTCAAGGACAGCTGTAACGGCAACGCGAGCTACGCCTTCAACCCGAAAAACGATGCGAACGAGTCCGGCGCCAACTACAGCGCACTCCAGTCGACGATCGGCTCCATCAACACCGGATTCATCGGGATGGCGAAGAAACTCGACCTCTGCGGCATCCGTAAGACGGCCGAGGCCTTCGGCGTACACCGTGCCAACCTCGAACCGCTGGAACAGGGACCCTCGGCGGTGCTCGGCACGAACGAGGTCGCCCCGCTGAGCATGGCCGTCGCCTTCGCCGGCATCGCGAACAACGGCGTCAAGTGCAGCCCCATCGTGATCGACAAGATCATCGGGCCGGACGGCACCGAAATGGCCCCGCCCAAGTCCGAGTGCACGCAGGCGGTCACCCCTGAGGTCGACGCCGGCATGACCTATGCCATGCAGAAAGTGATGACGGAGGGCACCGCCACCGCGTCAAACAGCGCGACGAAGCCGCGCGTGCCGATGATCGGCAAGACCGGTACCACCGACGGCAACAAGGACACCTGGATGAGCGGGTCGAGCAGCAAGGTCGCCACCGTCGTGGGCGTCGTCAGCGTCACCGGTGACATCAACCAGCGCCAGGTCTACTGGGACCAGGGCACTGCCGCCACCGCCCGTCACCGGATGTGGCCCGCAGTCATGTCGGTCGCGAACGCGAAGTACGGCGGGGAACCCTTCGCCGAGGCCTCCGGCAAGGTGCTGCAGGCCGTGCCGATTCCGATCCCTGACCTGCGGGGCAAGTCCATGGCCGACGCGACGTCCGTTCTGCAGGCCGCCGGGTTCGAGGTCGTGGACGGCGGAGCAACCGACTCCGAGCTGCCCGCCGGAACCGTGGCCCGCACCGACCCGTCGGGCACCGCGAGCCGCGGCGCCACCATCACGGTGTTCTCCAGCAACGGCAACCTCGGCGCGGTACCCGACGTCGTCGGCAAGACCGAGGCCGAGGCCACGGCCGCCCTTCAGGGGTTCGCCGTGGATAAGAAGGAGCAGGACGTCACCGATCCCAAGCAGGTGGGCATCGTTCTCTCGATGACGCCCGCCGGCGGCACGGGTGCGGCAGCCGGCAGCGCCGTCACGATCGTGGTCGGCAAGCTCGCCAACGGCAACGGAAAGGGCAACGGATGAGCCGGGCCGGCTCCGCGGGCCGCGCCCTCGCTCTGAGCACCGGCGCGGTCGTCGCGGCCGGAGCCGCCGCGTTCGCCTGGGGTTCGCTCGTGGAGCGCCGCATGTTCACCCTGCGCGAGGTTGACGTTCCGGTGCTCGCGCCGGGTTCGGACCCGATCAAGGTTCTGCACCTGTCCGACCTGCACATGGCGCCCTGGCAGCGCGACAAGCAGGAGTGGGTGCGCGGCCTCGCCGGGCTGAAGCCCGACCTGGTCGTCAACACCGGCGACAACCTCGGTCACGCCGACGGAATCCCGGGGATCGAATATGCGCTGGAGGCGTTCCGCGGCATCCCGGGCATCTTCGTCAACGGTTCCAACGACTACTTCGGGCCGATTCTGAAGAACCCACTGAAGTACTTCGGTGCGCCGTCGCTGCTGCGCACGGCGATGCACGAGAAACTCGACATCGACGGGCTGCACGCCGTCTTCGCCGACCTCGGCTGGGTCGACCTCAACAACGCCGCCGGCGCGCTGGACCTCAACGGCACCCACCTCGAGCTGTTCGGCGTCGACGACCCGCACATCAGGCGCGACCGCCTCGACCTGATCACCCGCGCCATCGACGACCTGCGGGCGAGCGACCCGCTCTCCGAGGAGCACTGGCCCGACCCCGAGGAGGCCAGCGAACCGCGGCCGACGCTCACGATCGGTGTCGCCCACGCGCCCTACCAGCGCGTGCTCAACTCCTTCGTGAACCACGGCGCCCAGCTGATCCTGGCCGGGCACACCCACGGCGGCCAGGTCTGCGTTCCCCGGTTCGGCGCCCTCGTCACCAACTGCGACATCCCGCGCCAGCAGGTCAAGGGGCTCAGCCTCTGGGACTCCGGCTTGCACTCGGCCTACCTCAACGTGTCCGCGGGCCTGGGCACCTCCATTTACGCGCCGGTGCGTTTCGCCTGCCCGCCGGAGGCCACCCTGCTCACGCTCACTGCCGCGTAGGTCGCGGCCGCGCGCGGGTCACCCGCAGCTCGCGGGCAGGTTGCGTGAAGGCCGTCCAAAGGTCGAGACCTGCCCGTTCGTGGGGTTATACTTGACAAGGCTTACGGGCCATCGGGGTATGGCGCAGCTTGGTAGCGCGCGTCGTTCGGGACGACGAGGTCGCAGGTTCAAATCCTGTTACCCCGACAGATACACAAAACCCCCACTCTTCGGAGTGGGGGTTTTCTGTTCCCCACAGCGTTCGACGCACCACGGTGTTCGATCCACCCCAGCGTTCGAGAGGATCCGGACCATGTCCAAGACCACCCCGTCCAAGACCCCCGGGGCCTCCCCGCCCGCACCCGTCGTCTCACGGCACGCCTGGCAGGCCCTCGTCGTGCTGCTGGCCGGCATGTTCATGGCCCTGCTCGACACCACCATCGTGAACGTGGCACTGCCCACCATCCGCACCAGCCTCGACGCCTCGGAGGCCACCCTCTCCTGGATCATCTCCGGCTACGCGCTCGCCTTCGGAATCGCCCTGATCCCGGCCGGCCGGCTCGGGGACCGGATCGGCCATAAGTGGGTCTTCTTCACCGGGCTGTTGCTGTTCACCCTCGCCAGCCTCGCCTGCGGGCTCGCGCAGAACGACCTGCAGCTGATCATCGCCCGCGTCGTGCAGGGCCTCGCCGGCGGCATGTTCGTGCCGGCCGTCACCGCCGTGATCCAGCTGCTGTTCCCGCCACTGGCCCGCGGCAAGGCGTTCGCCATCATGGGCTCGGTCATCGGCGTCTCCACGGCGCTCGGCCCGATCCTCGGTGGCCTGATCATCCAGGCCTTCGGCGACGAGAACGGATGGCGCCTGGTCTTCTGGGTCAACCTGCCGATCGGCGTCGCGGCCCTGATCGCCGCCGCCATCCTGCTGCCGGCCGGCGCCGAGCGCGCCGCCGGTGACGAGCGCGGCGGCATCGACTGGGTGGGCCTGCTGCTCATCTCCGGCGGGCTGGTGGCCCTGCTGGTGCCGCTGATCGAGGGCCAGGACCAGGGCTGGCCGCTCTGGACCTACCTCACCCTCGCGGCCGGTGCGCTGCTGGTGGTGGCGTTCGGAGCCTGGGAGGTTCACTACACGCACCGGGGCAAGAGCCCGCTGGTGCCGCCGAAGCTGTTCCGGCATCCGGCCTTCAGCGGTGGCATCGTGCTCGCCCTGGTCTATTTCGCGGCCTTCACCAGCATCTTCTTCACCATCTCGATTCTCTGGCAGGCCGGGCTCGGGCACACCGCGCTCGAGTCGGGGCTGGTCTCGATTCCGTTCGCCTTCGGCACCATCATCGGGGCGTCTCAGAGCAACCGGCTGGCCCAGCGGCTCGGCCGCACGGTGCTGATCATCGGCGTGGCGCTGGTCACCATCGGGCTGGTCTGGATCTGGCTCGCCCTGCTGCTGATCGGTCCCGAGATCACGAACTGGGAGCTGCTGCCGCCGCTCGCGATCGCCGGCCTCGGCAGCGGGTTCTTCATCGCCCCGAACGCCCAGTTCATCGTGGCCACCGTGGACCGCTCGGAGGCCGGCGCGGCCAGCGGCGTCGTCGGCGTGATGCAGCGGGTCGGCAGTGCGGTCGGCATCGCCGTCATCGGCAGCGTGTTCTTCGGCACCCTGGTGGTGGCGGGCCCGACCCCTGCGGCCCTCGCCGACGGCTTCACCGCCAGCGCCACCGCTGCGATGGGCGTCAGCGCCGCGTTCAGCGTGCTGGCCCTGCTGCTCGTGTTCGTGCTGCCGAAGCGGGTCAGTGCCGCGCGGTAGTGCGCGCGGAGGTTCAGTCGGCGGCGGCCGCGGCTCGCGGCAGCCGTTCGCGGCAGCCGTTCGCGGCAGCCGTTCGCGGCACCCGTTCGCGGCACCCGTCCGCGGCACCCGTCCGCGGCACCCGTCCGCGGCACCCGTCCGCGGCACCCGTCCGCGGCACCCGTCCGCGGCACCCGTCCGCGGCACCCGTCCGCGG
>NZ_SOGM01000013.1:0-51659 GCF_004403545.1 Cryobacterium sp. TmT2-59
CTGGGCGGCCGGCGCCGGACGGACGGCCGCTGCGGGTGCCTGGGCCCCGGCTCCCGGCGAGGCGGCCGGTGCCTTCGCCGCGGCGGCGGCCTGCTTCGCTGCGGCGGATGCCTGCGCCCGAGCGAGAGCGGCGGCGGCGGCCACGGCATCCTGACCGGCCTGGAAGGAGCGCTCGGCCTCGGCCGTCGTGTCCTTGAGGAGCGCCAGCTGCTCGAACAGGTCGTTCGACCTCTTCTGCTCCGTCTGGAAGGCCGCCTCCGCGACCTGGGCGGCCGCGGTTGCGGCGTCGTAGGTGGTCACGGACTCGGCCGAGAGGCGGGCACGTTCCGCGGTGGCGGCGGTGGCCTGCTCGCCCAGAGCCTCGGCGGTGTTCTTGTCCTGCACGGCCTGGTTGTAGATCGTTTCGGATTGCTCGCCCAGCTTGCTGGCCGTGCCCAGCTGGTGCAGCAGGTCGTCGGCGCCGTCCCCGTTGAGGAAGAGATTGAGCGACAGGTCCTGCGCCCCCGTCTTGGCGAGGTGGGCTGCGATCAGACCGGCCCGCATCCGGGATGTCGCCGCGCGCTTATTCGCGGACGTGGCCTGGCCCAGCAGGCTGGCCTCGCGAACCGTGGCGGCGTCAAGATCGTCCCGGGCCACTCGATAGGCCTCGGCGGCGATCCGCGACGACTTCGACGCGGCATCCGCCCGCACCTGCAGGTCGCCCAGCAGCCCGGTGATCGTGACGATCTCGGCCTGCTTGGTCGCCTCGCTCTGCTTGGCCTTCTGCACGTCGTCCCAGCTGGGATACCCCGGTTCGGCGAACGCCGCCGGAGTAACTCCTGCTGCGGATGCCGCGACCGCCCCGACCGCGACGGCCGCGAACAGCCGGGCGGGAGTGTGCCGAATCGAGCCTCGGGCGGTGTCTTTAGCCAAGGGAAGCTCCTCGGTCGGCCATGAACGGAGCAGGGTTGATCTGGTTGCCGTTGGTGCGAACCTCGAAGTGCAGGTGGCAGCCGCTGGCCGCTCCCGTTTCGCCGACGCTGGCGATCCGCTGCCCGGCCGAGACGCTCTGGCCGTTCGAGACACCGATGCCTCCGGGCCGGATGTGGGCGTAGCCGGTGGATATCCCGCCGGCGTGCTGGATCAGGACGAAGTTGCCGTACGTGCCGTACCCGCCCGCATAGATCACGGTGCCGCTGCTGGCCGCGTAGATCGACGCGCCGCAGCCGGCGCCGAGGTCGGTGCCACTGTGGAAGCCCTTGCTGCAGCCGTCGCTGCCGCAGATCACCGCGCGCGGACCGTAACCATCCGTGATCCGCCCATTGGCGGGAACTGCCCAGCCGCCGCCGCCGACCGATCCGCCGCTGCTTCCGCCGCCACCACCGCCGCCGCCGCCGCTACTGCTGCCGCTGCTACTACTCCGGTTGGCGGCCGCTGCCGCTGCCGCGGCGGCCGCTCTGGCTTCGGCCGCGGCCTGCTCCACCCGCACCCGCTCGGCCTCGATCGCGGCGAGGCGGGCCCGCTCGATCACGCCGGCCTCGTACCCCGCCGCCGTCGTCGCCTGGGCGTCCTGCATGAAGGCGAGCTGGGCGTTGAGCTCGATGCTCTTCGCCTCCGACTCGGCCAGCGCGTCGGTGGCGGCCTGCGCGGCTTCCTGCGCCGCGACGAGGGCGGCCTCGGCGGCCACCCGCAGGGTTTCACGTTCGGATTGGGCGATCTTGGCCTGGTCGCCGAGGGACTGGGCCGCGTTCCGTGCGGTCTGCGCCTCCTCGTAGACGCCGGTGCTGCGCTCGACGAGCTTGCTCATGCTGCCGAGCTTCGACAGGAGCGCATCCGCACCCTCGCTGCTGTCCTGGCCGTCGAGGAAGAGGTTGACGCTCAGATCGGTACCGCCCGTGCGGTAGAGCTGCGCGGCCAGCTGGCCGGCCTGGCGCGTGGCCGTCTGGGCAACCGCGGTGCTGGCGTCGGCCTGCTGCTGCAGGTCGACGGCACGGCGGCTTGCCTCGTCGAACTTCTCCTGGGCGACCTGGAGTTCGGCGCCGCGCGCCTCGGACTCGGCCTGCGTCTGCTTGACCTGGTCCTGCAGATTCGCGATCAGGTTCTGGATCTGGGTGACCTGCGTCGCCGCCGCCGCCGTATTGGACTTGGCGTTCTGCAGGTCCTGCCAGGTCGGGTAGTCCACGGCCTGGGCGGACCCAGCCGGGCCGACGAGCGTGACACACAGGGCAAGGGCCGCGATGAAACCGGTGATCAGACTCAGAGGTCGACGACGGATGCGGGCACCCCCAGGTGACCGGAGACCCCCCAGTCGCTTCATTGCTTCGCGGCCATTCGGATGTGCCGTGCGCTTCATTACTCCCCGATCGGGCTCGTTAATCACAGCAATCACTGTGTTAACTCTTCTTCACAGTAACAACATGAGGTTATAAACACCCCTCCTGAACCTAAACCGGCTCCACCCAACCGGCCCGCAATTCACGGGCGTGGCGGCACGAGACGTCGCTAGCGACACGCTCACGGGACACGATTTGGGATTTCCCGGCAGCAGACCGTATGCTTATGCGTCGGAAGCCATGCGGTTTATGGCGTCTTGGCCCCATCGTTTAGCGGCCTAGGACGGCGCCCTTTCACGGCGTTAACACGGGTTCGAATCCCGTTGGGGCTACGCAAGAATGCAAGTCTGAATGTGCAAGAATGAACGAGTACGAAAAACGCAGTAAAAGCTCAGCAGTGAAAATCAGTTGGTTCAGAAGATCGATTGATTCTCATCACGAGGCCCTGTAGCGCAGTTGGTTAGCGCGCCGCCCTGTCACGGCGGAGGTCGCCGGTTCAAGTCCGGTCAGGGTCGCAAAGGAAACAAGCCCTTTCGAAAGAAGGGGTTTTTTTCCTTGGAAAGCGACTTCTCGAGGTTTCTTTCTGGCCCTGTAGCTCAGTTGGTAGAGCGTTCGACTGAAAATCGAAAGGTCACCGGATCGACGCCGGTCGGGGCCACTGAAGGTCACTCCCAGGCTTCTACTGGGGTGGCCTTCTTTTTTTGTCCCGGGGCCTCACCGTGCTCACGCAGGCCCCCGCGCCGCCAGCCGATCTTCGTCGAGTGCCCGTGCGGAGCCGGCCGTAGCCAGACTCCGGGTCGCCGCTTCCAGCACGGATAGCACCCGAAGCCCCGCCTCACCGTCGGTGCGCGGCGCCCTCAGCTGACGGATGCTGTCCGCGAACTCGCAGGCCATCGCGCCCAGCGCCTCCAGCTCGGAGACTATCGGCGACCCGGGGTTCCCCGGTCGATAGGGAAGGGTCGCGGTCGTCTGATCTGCCCCGTCCAGGGCCTGCGAGTCGAAGTCCCCGCCACGGTCATAGACGCTCACCGTCTGTTGTGGGTTGAGGTCGTCCCACAGCACGGTGCATTTCGTGCCACCGACGATCATCCGGCGGATCCTGGTGGGGCTGAGCCGATTGACGTACACCTGGGCAGTGGCACCGTTCGCCAGAGGCAGGAGAAGGTATCCGACGCAGGCCTTACCCGTCCCGAGCGGGTCGTCTCCCTGCGCGGACACGCTCAGTGGCCGGAGTCCGCCCGGCAGGATGAAATCGAGGACGGACAGATCGTGGGGTGCAAGGTCCCAGAACACGTCCATCTCCGGTTGGATGAGGCCCGGTTCGATGCGCAGGGAATCAATGAACAGGATGTCGCCGAGCGAGCCCTCCTGGATCAGGTCCCGGATCGTCAGAACGGTCGGCGCGTAGCAGTAGGCGTGGACCGCCA
This sequence comes from Cryobacterium sp. TmT2-59, assembly GCF_004403545.1. Classification (NCBI taxonomy): domain Bacteria; kingdom Bacillati; phylum Actinomycetota; class Actinomycetes; order Micrococcales; family Microbacteriaceae; genus Cryobacterium; species Cryobacterium sp. TmT2-59. The sequence goes on from NZ_SOGM01000013.1 coordinate 3,740, forward strand.
TCAGCACCAGGCCTCGCTCAGCGGCGGCCCGCACCATGTCGCGCCCGCGCGCCCCGGTGTCGGCGAGGGGCATTTCGACCATGACGTGTTTACCGGCGCTGAGGGCGGCCCTGGTGATGCCGTGATGCGTCCGTGCCGGGGTGGCGACGGCCACAGCGTCCAGGTCTTCGGCGTCCAGCAGTTCGCTGAGGGCCGTCACCGCCCGTGCGCCGTATAGCGTGTCTGCCACCTTCCGAGCGCGGTCGCGGTCGATGTCGCAGATGGCGACAAGCTCCCAGCGGGGACTGTTGTGAAAGTTTCGGGCCAGGTTCGCCCCCCGAGCCCCCGCGCCGATGACGGCGATGCGCAGCTTAGGAGTCACTTTTTCCCAATCCTGATGTGCGTTGAGTCAACGGGTGAATGCGTCGCCGGAGAGATGAGGTTTACTCACGACGCAGAGGGTGCCACGGGTTGCCGTCCCGCGCACCCCCCCTTTTCGGGGTACGAGCCGTCCCGCGCGTTCCGGGGTATGGTCGGCCCGCAAGCAGTTGAATTTTCATCATTTATTTTTTCGCCCGGGCAATCTCGTTCCCTAGACGGGAGCGCCCGGGCGCTGCCAGTCCCGATCTGTACACCCGAGATGCAGGGGGATCCGTGAACACGTGCGTAACGTGTCGGCTCTTTTGTCGACCCATTTTGACCGGCCCCACCCAGGCCGAACTCCGAGCGCTTCATCGCGCCCAGCCCCGCATGACCGGTGGCGGGGTGAGGCTACCGTGACGGACCCACGACCGCACCTGCCCTTCGCGGGGCGTCTCCCTCTCGCCCAGCCGAAGCTTGCACTGGTGCCGGCACCGGCGCTCGAGGCCCCGGTCAGCGTCGATGCGAAGACCTCCGGCCTGGTCTGGGCCAGGCAGTTCCGCGCGAAGCTCCTCGTCAGCGACGCGGGTGTCGTCATGGCCGCCGTGGCGGCAGCCCTGCTCGTCAGATTCGGCGGCGAGGGCGCCCGGGCATCCGTTGGCGGGTATCAAGCCGACTACTGGCTTGTTGCGTTGCTCATCGCGCTCAGCTGGATCGCGACCCTGGGAGTCTTCCACACCAGGGACAAGCGCGTCATCGGCATCGGGCCGACGGAGTACAAGCAGGTCATCAACGCGAGTGCGCTCGCCTTCGGGCTGCTCGCCATCGGCTTCCTCGCGTTCCAGGTCGATGTCGCGCGCGGCTTCTTCGTGCTCGCGCTCCCCCTCGGAATCTGCGGCCTCGTCCTGGAACGCTGGCTGTGGCGCCGGTGGCTCCTGCGCCAGAGGCTTTTCGGACACTACCTGGCGCGAGTCATCGTGGTCGGCAACTCAGCGGACGTTGAATACGTGGTCGGACAGATCGAGAAGGCCGGCGCCACCTATTACGTGGTCGGGGTCGCGCTCGTGAACGGTTCGAAGGCGCCGGTGACGAAAGGAAACCGAACCATTCCGGTGGTTTCCGACCTCGCACATGTCGCGGTCGCGGCCGCCGAGCTCGCCGTGGACACCGTGATCGTCGCGGGCCAGCCCGCCGGCGGGAGCGAGTACATCCGCACTCTCGGCTGGGAGCTGGAGGGGACGTCCGCCGAGCTGGTGCTGTCCAACCAGCTGACGGATGTCGCCGGTCCCCGCATCCATTTTCGGCCGGTCGAGGGGTTGCCCCTGATCCACGTTGAGATCCCGCAGTTCGAGGGTGCAAAGCACGTGGCCAAGCGCGTCCTCGACATCGGCGTGTCCGGGATCTCACTCCTCTTCTTCTGGCCGCTCCTGGTCGCCATCGCGATCGCCGTCAAGGTCGACTCGCCCGGCCCCGTCCTCTTCCACCAGGAGCGGTGCGGACGCAACGAGCGCACCTTCCAGATGATCAAGTTCCGCTCCATGGTGCAGACGGCGGAGGACGACCTCGCCGGCCTGCTCGACCAGAACGAGGCATCCGGAGCGCTCTTCAAGATTCGCAATGACCCGCGCATCACCCGGGTCGGACGGGTGCTCCGCAAGTATTCGCTGGACGAACTGCCCCAGCTCTGGAACATCCTGATCGGGAACATGAGCCTCGTCGGGCCGCGCCCCCCGCTCCCGATCGAGGTGGAAGCCTACGAGAGCCACGTGCACCGTCGCCTGTACATCAAGCCAGGCCTGACCGGGATGTGGCAGGTCAGCGGCCGGTCGAACCTGAGCTGGGAGGACAGCGTGCGGCTGGACCTCTACTACGTCGAGAACTGGTCGCTGGCCGGTGACCTGATCATCATCTGGCGCACCTTCAAGACGGTCATGCAACCGGTGGGTGCGTACTGATGAATTGGCCGCGCGGCAGACCCCGAGAACCAGGAACGGAGCACGTGGGAACTCAACGAATCGGCTACGCCGGTGGCGCCTATGACCTTTTCCACATCGGGCACCTCAACATCCTCAAGCACGCCAAAAGCCGGTGCGATCACCTGATCGCGGGTGTCGTCTCGGACGAGATGCTCAAGATCACCAAGGGCAGGGCGCCGATGATCCCCTGCGCCGAGCGGATCGAGATCGTCCGTCACATCTCCTTCGTCGACGAAGCGGTGGAGGAAGACGTGCTGGACAAGCTGGCCGCGTGGCGTGCGACGCCGTTCGACGTCTACTTCAAGGGCGATGACTGGAAGGGTACCGAGCGTGCTCGCCGCCTTGAGGTCGAGTTCGCCAAGGTGGGCGTGGTGATCGAATATTTTCCGTACACGATGGCAACCTCGAGTACTCTTCTTCGGCGTGCGCTGGAGCAACTCGCGGAACCAAATCTGGACGCGAGAATCGGCGGATCGGGTTAGGCCCCTTGTCTGCCCCGGGCCCACGAGCCTGCGGTGGAAGCCTGTGAATGCTCCGGCAAAGGCCAGAGAAAATGGGGCATACCAGTAAAGTGATCATGCCTCACGAAGTAAAAGACTCCGCGAGAAACACCCCAGACTCCGCGGAGAGAGGAAAGGGCTCCCGCACGCCATTGAAAAACACGCCCCACGGCGCAAAGATATACTGCCGCCAGGCGTGAAGCCTCTTGCGGCTGGGAGACACATGTTAATAGAAAAGCCAAGACGCTCAGAAACAATGAGCGCCAGGCCCGGCTCGGGCAAACGGAGAGTCTTCTTCGCTGTTGCGGCAACGGTGATATCTGCCGTCGGCGCAGTGAGTCTCACCGCACCTGCCGCCCAAGCGGCCACGATTGCCGTCGTGAACGGCAATTTCTCATCAGGCACCGCCGGCTGGGAAGGCGCAAGGAATACCCGCCTCGCCGCAACCGCCAATGGTCTGAACGGAAGCGCAGGGGCTCGATTGACGAACACCTCCAGCGCTGCCGCGACGGTGACGCTCAATGATGTCGTCGACTCGGCATCCGGTTTGATCGCAGGTCACACCTACGAGGCCACGGCGTGGGTCCGTGCGGAACAAGCGAACCAGGGAGTCATCCTTCGGCTGCTCGAAGAGGACGCCTCGTCCAGCGTCATCAGCAGCGGTCAGTCCTGGCAGTGGCGCACGGACACCAAGTGGGAGCGAATCACCACTGCCTACAAGGCCACGCGAACGTCCACCACTCTGAATATCAACGTCCTCGGTGCCAAGCTGTCCCCTGGAAACGCTCTCGTCATTGACGATGTGACCCTCGTCGACACCACCAACGCCGCACCGGTTCCTGCTCCTGCTCCTGCTCCAGCTCCAGCTCCTGCTCCGGCCCCGGCCCCGGCCGGATGGAACCTGGCCTGGGCGGACGAGTTCAACGGATCAACGGTCAACCGTGACGCCTGGAACGTCGACAACAACTCGACCTATGGCGATGGCAACAACGAGCTTGCCTGCCTGATGGACCGCCCGGAGAACGTCAACGTCTCCAGCGGCGTGCTGACCATCACCGCCCGCAAGGAAGCCACCCCGATCAAGTGCGGCACCAACGACCCGCGCTTCCCCGGGGGGCGTTCGTACACCTCAGGCATGCTGAGCACCAAGAACAAGGTGGACTTCGAATACGGCCGGTTCGAGATCAGCGCCAAGACGCCGCTCAACCAGGGCACCTCCAAGGGGCTGTGGCCGGCATTCTGGATGCGGCCGACGACGGGTGGAATCGGTGAACTCGACATCCTCGAGGCTGTCGGTACTGCCAAGGGCGAGGCCTTCAGCGCCAACCAAATCTCCCAGACCATCCACTACGACTACGTGGGAACACACCCCAGGCAGGTCACGAACTACGACCTTCCGGTCGGCACCACGGCGGACGGATTCCACGACTATGCCGTCGAGTGGGCACCCGGCTCCATCAAGTGGTACGTCGACGGCGTGCTGACGTTCGAGCGCAACTTGTCCACAACCTCCTGGCTTGACCAGGCCTTCGTCAAGCAGTTCTACATCCGGCTCAACATGGCCGTCGGTGGAAACTGGCCTGGATCACCGACCGCGGACACAGTCTTCCCCGCGGCCTACCAGGTTGACTACGTGCGGGTCTACAAGCGCTGACCCCAGCGACTCGCCAACGTCCCAGCCCTCACCGGTTTTCTCCGGTGAGGGCTGGGCCGTCGGTGTCGAGCCAGGTCACAAACCACGGCCACTCCGGTTGACGGCGCTGACGAGGGCGCCCGCCGGTACCAGTCGCGCGGCAATCGCCATCGCGGCGTACGCACGAAGTTGGGAACGGTCGTGGCGGAGGGTGCTTCGTGCCCAGCGGAATGCCTCACCGTGCTCCCCGAGGGCCGCCAGCGCAAACGCAATCTGACCCTCTATACGAGCCGAGCCCTGCGCGCTCTGGGCGAATTCCGGATGCTTGCTCAGCAGGTAGGTGAGTCCGTCTGCGATGCCGCGCCACTTCCCGGCGAAGAACGATGTCCGGTTCCAATGCACGATGACCAGCGGCTCGCCCACCCCGAGAATGTGACCGACTCTCGCCGCGCGGAGGAGGAAGTCGTAATCCTCGCCGTAGGAGGCCGGCAACTCCTCGTCGACCAGCCCGATTCGCTCCACCACATCGCATCGCCGCATCAGGAACGAGGACGGGTGAATCTCCGTGGTCCGAGAGCGGATGAGATCCGCAAACTCCGTTCGCTCCGGTGGTAGCCGGTCCACCATCCGCCCGGCGGTGGCGATCCGGATGCCCGTCGCGACCAGCACCGCCTCCGGATCGCCCGTCCAGGCCTCGATCTGCCGGCGAAGTTTGCCGGGCAGCCATTCATCATCATCGTCACAGAAGGCGATGAGATCCCCCGTCCCCGCTTGGATCCCGGTATTCCGGCCGCCGGCAAGCCCCGGCGTCCGTGTGTTCGGCACAGTGCGGACATGCCGGCGCACGGCGGGGATATCGATGTCTTCCAGCGGGTCGACAGCAGTCTGGTCGAAGACGATGGTCAGGGTGATCTCCCCGCCGTAATCCTGACAAAGGATGGACCGCACCGCGGCCCGCAGCAGTTCCGGCCTCCCTCGCGTGGCGATGATGACGTCGACGCTCTCTGGCGCACTTTCCTTCAACATTTCGGGCCACCTCTCCGGTTAGTGAACGACAGCGTCAGATCTGACGAACCCGGGACGGCTGAGATTTCAGCGGGGCCGGCTCGGCATCTTCTGTCGGACGCAGGGCAACGGCTGCGGCCAGCATGGCCACCATGAGCCCAGTGGTCATAATGCCGTAGTACAGCGATTCCACAAGGGTGACCAGTATCACTGTGTTGCACGCCAGGCCGGCGGGGTCCCGCTCGCGAACTGAACGAAAGAATGCCCAGGCGAGCCATCCCATGAAAAGGGCCGCTCCCGGGAAGCCGTGGGAGAACATCACCATCCAGAACTGACCTTGAGTGCCGACGGAGGGCGCGCCGGGCGTCTCGGAGGGCCGTGGTGCCCCGTAGCCGAAGACCGGTTGCTCGAGGGTTCTTGTGAATGCCTCGACGTACAGGTCAGCGCGGTCCTCGGTCGATGAGCTGACTTCAACCCGGTGGTCGAGCCTGTCCGCGACCGGGAGGGCCGCCCAGGCACCCGCCGCGACCAAAGACAGCCCGGCGAGCGCTGCAATCGCGCGAACGTTTCCGCTGAGGACGCAGCGAAGCAAAACGTAGGCCAACGCCAACGCCAGTCCGAGGAACATCCCGCGGTTTAAAGTGAGGAACGCGGGCACGAAAGAAAGCGGAATGAGCGGCAGCAGCCACCAGAATCGTCGCTCGCGCCGCACCATGACGAGGTATGCGACCACCATCGGTGAGAGTGCGGAGTACGCGTTCCCCCAGCCGTTTGTGTAGAGGAAGGGGGCGCTGGGCCGAGGATCGATCGGTGCCCACGCGTCCGGGCTGTATTGGGTGACGCGGCGAACGACCATCTCCCGGATGAGGTCGTTCGAGCTCAACGACGACGGCAGCACCATGCCCAGCGGGGTGTCGATGGAGAACAGCGGCCAGAACACTCCGAGGTACCCGCCCGCCACGACGATCAGCCAGAACACCGTCAGGACTCCCAGCACATATCTCGCCGTCAGGGTGGCACGCGCGTTGTACACGTACAGGAACACCACTGTCACGGTGACGTACAGCAGCGCCCGGTAGACGAACCCGAGGAGGCGTCCTCCACTGTCGATGCCGATGACCGAACAACCCATCCACAGCAGGAAGAGCAGCCAAATACCCAGGCCTCGCGGCGCCCGGATCTCTCCATGCCTGAGGAGGAGCAGGAGCATGACCGCGGCAAGGGCGATCCACATAGCCTCGCCCGGACCGAGCAGCCACCAAATGGGGAACAGAACGAACATCGCCGTGAGCGGCCAGCGAGGCAGGTCGGGTGTCGTCGCCGATCCCTGCCAGACCGAGATGTCGCCCCATCTGGGGGCCCGGCGCCACCGGCCCTCCGTTCGCAATGAACGCATCTGCCCTCCCTCCAATTGGGGACAGGCACAAAACTGAGGGCCCATCACTTTTTTGTGTAGATCACATTACTATGCCTGCAGTCGGGCCAGTTGGCCCCCATTCGGCCAGAGTTGGGTGTGGAGTATGTCGCAACAGTCAGATGCTGCAACCGTGGGACTGGGTTACTACTGGTTCGTCCTTCGCCGCCAGTGGCTCGTCGTCCTCGCCGGGGTCGTGCTCGGCGGGCTGGCGGCCCTGGTGCTATTCGCCGCGTACCCCCCGCCCGTGAAGGCGACGGCCGTCGTCAACCTCCGCATCATTTCGACAGACCCGTTCGACACGTCCAAACAAGCATCGAATCTGCTCGACGGCACGACCGAAACACAGATTGCCACCTCGTACACCGTGGCACTCGCTGCCGCGAAGAAGATGGGGTCCGGTGTGACGCCGGACGAGGTGCGGCGCAACCTGGAGGTTGATTCGACAAGCGGCGCGTCCATCGTGCATATCAACTATGCCGCGCCGACGAGCGAGCAAGCCAGGGTGGGCGCGGATGCCGTTGCACAGTCGTACCTGGCCTATCGGACCTCCCGTGCCCAATCCAAGCTCGATACCATCCTGCAAGGGGTTGAAGCTCGCCGCACCACCCTGGGCACCCAGCTGACTGATGCCAACTCACGCATCAGTGGAGCCGAAGCCGGGACTCTCGCGGCCAATCAGGCAACGAGCGACCGTGACCTCGTGACCATCGAGCTCAACGCCTTGCTGGGGCAGAAAGGGGCGCTCGAGCAGGTCGACACCGAGGGTGGAGAGGTGATTTCGGAGGCCGCCCGCAACGAGGTGGTTGCGCCGAGCCTGGTGCAGTGGCTACTCATCGGCCTCCTGGCCGGCGGCGTGGTCGGCGTCGTGATCGCATTCCTGGTGAATCGGTTCGACCACCGGATGCGCAACGCTAACGAGGTTCGCCGGGCAACGGATGCCCCGGTCCTTGCCGACGTAAATTCCGTCGTGGCGTCGATTCCTCAGGACGAGGCCACGCTCGAGCAGCTTCGGACGGCGCGCGAACGCATCTTCGCAGACCTGCCGCACGATGCCCAGGTCATCGCGTTCGTCGACGACACTCCCGCCGAGTTGTTCTTCGACATCCCGGTGAACCTCGCCCTGGTGACGGCAGCGTCAGGCGTGCCGAGCACTCTTATCCTGCCCAACGCGTCCCCCGGCCTCAAACGGATGCTGCGCACCAGCCTCGACCTGACCGACCCGATAGTCAAAGACGACGGCGAAATCCACCAGAGTGGACTCGCGCGTCAGCTGACGGTTTCATTCCCCTCGGGTGGCGCACCGGCCCTCGCGCCACGGCGTGCAGGAGAGCTGCATTTTGTCGTGATCGGGCGCAGCGCATCCCAGTCGAGCGCCCTGGCCGCCCTGCGGCTGTCAGATGCCCTCGTCCTCATCGCGGTCAAGCATCGGACCCGGGCCGATGACGCGGAACAGATCCTCGACGAAGCGTCACGGCTGGCCATCACCTTCCTGGGCACCGTCCTTGTGCCGCACGACCGAATCGTGCGCACTCAGGTCGAGGACCCTGCGGTAGACGGGCGCGCCGCCCCCATGGCCGATTCCGTCGACGTCGACACCCACACCGACGCCGACGCCGACTCCGACTCCCTGCTCCCGGCGGCAAAACCATGACCACCATTCGAATGGACAACGTGCGGGTGATCAATGTGCCGGTGAGCCGGCTCACCGGTGCCGAGATCGTGGAAACCATCATTCAGTGGACCGCTGTCCGGGGCACCCGGGTGGCAGTCGGCGTCAACGCTGCGGTGTGCAACCTGGCGGCCACAGACAGGGGCTTCCGCAAGGTGCTGCGGGGGGCGGACCTACGGTACCCCGACGGTCAATCGATTGTCTGGGCATCCAGGCTCCTGGGCGCTGGGCTTCCCGAGCGAATCGCGACCACCGATCTGATCAACCCGCTCGCGGCGGTCGCGGCGGAGCGGGGCAAGCGCATTTTTCTCTACGGCAGCAAGCCGGGCGTCGCCGCCCGCGCAGCTGCCCGACTCCGCGAAGCCAATCCCGGACTGGTCATCGACGGTCGCGACGGCTACACGGCGCCCGGCGAGGTGTTGCAGGTCATCGACGAGATCAACGCGTTCAAGCCGGACCTCCTGTTCGTGGGCTTGGGTGACCCGATGCAGCAGTACTGGATCGAGGCGCACCGGCACCAGCTCAACGCTCACGTGATCTTGACCTGCGGGGGGCTTTTCGACTGGGCCAGTGGCGATAACCGGCGTGCGCCACGGTGGATGCTCTCCTCGGGCCTGGAATGGCTGTGGCGCCTGATGCTCGAGCCTCGGCGGCTTGCCTCCCGCTATCTGATCGGCAACCCGGCTTTCATCCTGCGGCTCGCGCGGCAACTCCTGCGCAGGCGGACACGGGTCATCCTCCCGTGACCGAAGTAAAAGTAGGAGTCATCGACAACAGCTCTGGGAAACTGGCGCGCGAAGGCGCGGCGGGTTTCCTGGGTGCGGCGACGAGCGCCTTCATGGGATTTGTCCTGACTGTGGTCCTGGCCCGTGTCCTGGGTGATACCGGGTCCGGGGTGATCCTGCAAGCGATAGCTGTCTTCACCATTGTGTTGAGCCTCGCGCGGGCGGGGATGGACTCGGTGGCCGTGTGGATCATGCCGCGCCTCAGCGCCAACGATCCGTCGAAGATCCGGGGCACCCTCGCCATGATGTTCCTGGTCACGGCAGCGTGCGGCATCGTCTGCGCGATCGGGATGATCGCCCTCGCGCCGACGTTCGCCCTGTCGGGTGACCGTCATGCCGCCGATGTGGCCCAGGCGATCGCTGCCGCCGGCTGGTTCCTGCCGGCGGGAGCTTTGATGCTCGTGGCGCTGGCCGCGACCAGGGGTCTGGGTGGGGTTCTGCCCTACGTCAGCGTGGGAAGCATCGCCATGCCCAGCCTTCGTACCGGTGGTGTCTGGCTGGTGGCGATCGCCGGAGGGTCACTGGTCGCCGTGACGGTGGCCTGGGCGGCACCGGTGGTCATCGCCCTCGTCGCGGCCCTCGTCGTACTCGGCTTCCAAGTGAGGCGCCACGAAAGAGCCGCCGGCCTGCGGGGCGTCTGGCGCGTCCAGCCGGCGCTCCGAACGAGCGTGGTGATGTACGCGCTCCCCCGCGTCCTGTCCGCCGGGTTGGAGCAGTCGATCCTCTGGCTGGGCATACTCATCGTCGGATTCCTCGCCGGTTCAGCCTCCGCCGGCGTCTACGGCGGCGCCAGCCGTCTCGTGGCGGCGGGGTTCATCGTCGACACGGCGCTGCGGATCGTGGTCTCGACCCGATTCAGCGCACTGTTGTTCGCGAAGAAGTTCGCCGATATCGAGCATTTGTATCGAACCGCCGCCATTTGGCTCGTCCTGATCAGCACCCCCATCTACGTGGTGCTAGCCGCGTTCGCACCGGTCGTGCTCCGCCTGCTGGGACCGGGCTTCGAGGCGGGAGCAGGGGTGCTCGTGATCCTCTGTGTCGGCGCCGTCCTGACATTCACCGCCGGCAACATTCATTCGGTTCTGCTGATGAGTGGGCGCAGCGGTTGGGCTGCCTTCAACAAGGCGGTCGTCCTGGTCATCAACGTTCTCGGCAACGTGATCCTCGTCCCCCTGATCGGCATCAACGGCGCCGCGATCTCGTGGGCGTTGAGCATGCTGATCGACGCCATGCTCGCGGCCGCCGAGGTGCGCCATTTCATCGGCATCAGAATCTGGGCGCCGACGATCGCTTACGCCCTAGTGATCCCCATCGCGACCTTCGGCATCCCCGCGCTCATACTGCTCCAGACACTGGGAGAGACGATGCTCGCCTTGGTATTGACCCTGGCGATCGGCGCAGCCCTCTTTCTCGTGTGGTGCGCACTCGACCGGAAGCGACTGCACCTCACCGACCTCGTTCGGTTCACCCGCGCCTGACGAAAGGAACGTCACAACGCAAGGGGCTCGGCGATTTGAGAAGTCGGGCTATCTTAAGAGAAATTTCGAGCATGTTTCATTTATCTCCCTGCGTGAACCTGCGCGTATGTGAACCCGACACAGGAGACCACTTGTGAAAGATCAGGACATTCCCACGCGACGTCGACGGCGGGCAAAAAGGATGCTGGGCGCGGCCGCTGTTGCCGTCGTCGCGCTGACCGCGGCCGCCTATTTCTCCTGGCCGGTCCAGTCCGAAGCGAACACACCCGCGGGCGGCACACGCCTTTCGAGCGAATCCGCTTCACCGCGTGGAACCAACACGCCCGGCAGCACCCCCGCGCCCGCGGCCCCAGAACCCGGCCCCGCTCCCGCCGAAGCACCCGGGCCAGCCACCAAGCCCGGCGCCCCAGAGCCCTTGCCACCCGAACAAGCCACCGCGGCGGTGGAGAAGTTCCTAAAGGCCTCCGTCGCGGTGGACCCGACAGGTTCGGGCGCCACCGACGACCTGACCGCGGCGGCGTCCGGGGCCATCCTCGCCGAAGCCCAGAACGACACGCAGGAGCTGGAAACGAATGGCTGGAAACGTGAGGGCGCCGCCACCATCGAGGCCCTGACGATCGTGCGGTCAGACCCAGCGGCCGATCCCGCCACCGTCGTCGCCCAGGCCTGCGTCGACTCCAGCAAGGTTCGAACGCTCGACGCCGACGGTGAGCCGGTCGGCACTCCCGGCACGCAGCGAGCTTTGAACCTCTATACGTTGCAGTACATCTCCGGCGCCTGGAAAGTCGTCGCCCGGTCGTTTCCGGACGACTTCGCCTGCTGATCGAGTTGGTTCCACTCACTACCGTGCCGAATGGGCACCGATTAAAGTCAAAGGAGTCCCCGTGTCGCCCAACCGGAAGCCGATTCGTCCCTTGCTTTCCAGCCGCCGGGCCGTGGCCACGGGGCTCACGGGTCTCGTGAAACCCAATCCTGGCTTCGAATCAGCGGCGGTGACCCCGAGCCCTGTCGATTATCCCGGAGCCGGCGGGGCGGCTTCCGCCGCAGCAGCGAAGCGGAGGCACGGCTCGGTCTGGTTCGGCCCCAACCAGGAGCGGACGCACCGGTATCGCGAAGCGCTCACCGGACTGAACGCCGCCCAGAAACCGGGCATCGGCGTGCCTGCCTACACGCGCTGGGTGAACCGGCGCCTCGGCCGCTATGCGGCTGCGGCAGCCTTTGCCATGCACTGGACTCCGAACGCCGTCACGGCACTCAGCGCGACCTTCTCGCTCGCGGCGATCGCGCTCCTGGTTACCGGCGATCCCCGACCATGGGTGGGCGTCCTCGTGGCGATCCTGCTCGCGACGGGTTATCTGCTTGATTCCGCGGATGGCCAGGTTGCCCGCCTGCAGCACACGGGCAGCCCGGCCGGAGAGTGGCTGGACCATGTGGTGGACGCGTGGCGAACTCCGGCGATTCACCTCGCAGTGCTGGTCGGATTCTCGATCCAGGGTCAGCCGTCCTGGGTTCTCGCAGTGGTGCTGGGCTATTGCCTGGTGAGCGTGGTCGAATTCATGAGCCAGATCCTCGCCGAACAATTATCCAAACCGCACTCGACGCCAACCCCCGAGGCGGGCCCAACACGGTCTTTTCTGCTGTTGCCGACCGACACGGGAGCCTTCTGCTGGATGTTTCTCCTGTGGGGACTCCCGCCAATTTTCGTCATCGCGTATACCGCGATGTTCGCCGTGAACCTTCTGCACACCGTGATTTCTATGCGTCGTAAGTACATCAATCTGCGCACCGCCAACGGTGCCGGCCCCGCCGGAGGCAGAACGTCGCACAGAGCCCGCAACGCCTAGACCACTCCGGATCGCCGTCACCGCCCCCCATTTGCCACTCGAACGGGGGGGCTTTTACCAAATTGCAATCGGGCTATGCTGCGCACATTGCTGATTTTCTCTCACGTTTGCTTGTTGACGCGGCGAGGACGATCGGCTGCTGTGACCATCGTCCGCCTGTAACCCGAACTACAGGAGATCATCACCGTGAAAATCACCCCGACCCTGCCCCGCCCCCGCGACCCGAAAGCCGGGACGATGAGCAATCACATCGCGCGCAACCCACGGCGGAACGGCCGTTCGACGACCGGACGCCTCGGGGTCCTGGCGGCAGCCGGCGTCATTCTCGCCTCGGTGTTGGTACCTGTGGGTGCCAGTGCGGCGCCAGCATCACCCGACGGCCTCTCCGAAGCCACGGCAGCAGCGTCCTGCTGGGAGATCAAGCAGGTCACACCCGCTGCGCCCAGCGGCGTGTACTGGTTGAACACACCACTACTCGGGTCCGCCGGACAGTTCTACTGTGATCAGGACACCACCGGTGGCGGTTGGGTACTGGTCGGACGGGGCAGGAGCGGATGGTCCGAGTCCGATGAAGGCCAGGGGACCGCCGCCGAGGTTCGCAGCACGATAACCGGCCAGGCGGCGTTCGCCCCGAAGCAGCTCTCCAGTGTGGTGATCGGAGCGCTCCTGAACGGACAGTCCGTGAAATCTCTGCCGGACGGCATCCGTCTGCGGCGCGCCGCCGACATCGCCGGAACAACGTGGCAGGAGAGCACCTTCACGTTTTCCTCGCCACGCGATGAGTGGTCGTGGATGTTCAACAACGAACAGCGAGTCGCGTCCTGGCGGATCGGCACCCTCTCCGGCACCGGCGGCCAAACCAGCGCCTTCGGATCGGGCACCGCCCTGAATCGAATTGAAACCGTGACCGGAGCCAATCAGGGCTGGCAGCCCGGGTTCGGGTTCGGGACGGCCGCCCGCGGGTCGAGCGATGCCGCCAGCTATCTCTGGGCCCCGAGCGCCACCGCCGGAAACCCCCGACCCTTCACACAGGTCTATCTTCGCCCCCAGCTGCTGAGCAGCGCCATCTACAGCGCCATCCCCGATGCAGGGACGGCCAAGTACCAGAAGGCGGGCTCCGCCGAAAGCTTCGCCAAACCGACGGTGTGGGGAGTCAGTGGACTGGGCGCCGGCCCCAACTCGGTGGAAGGCAGCAACGAAGTGTCTGCCTTCGCTGAAGGCAACGGCGTCGTATACGTCGGCGGTAACTTCCTCACGGTGCAGAAGACGTCGGCAGGTGCCAGCCAGGTTGCACAGCCCTATCTCGCAGCGTTCGACGTGAAGACCGGCGAGTTCATTTCGTCATTCCGTCCGACGTTCGACAAGCAGGTCAAAGCACTGGCCGTGCTGCCGGACGGGCGGATCGCGGCCGGCGGTTATTTCACGCAGGTCAACGGAGCGGCTCGCGCCGGCCTGGTCGTCCTGGATCCCGCGACGGGCGCCACGAGCACCACCTTCACCACGACGCTGATCAACAACCTCAGCGGCGGGGTGCCGATTGTTCGTGCCCTGGACGTGCAGGACAACTTGCTGTACGTCGGTGGGACATTCACCCATATGACCGGCGGCTCGGCCACGAGTCCGGTCTACATTCGAGCGGCGGGCCGGGTTTCCGTCACGGACGGAACCCCCGACCGCACCTGGAACCCCGAGTTCAACGGCACGGTGATGGCGCTCGATGCGTCTCCGAAGAAAGACCGGGTCTATTTCGCGGGGTACTTCACCGCCTCGAAGACGTCCGCGGCCGTCAAGGGCGCCGCGCTGAACGCGGCAGACGCGTCGGTCGTCCCCTGGACCATCGACTTCTCCAGCACCGCCAACTACCAGCAGGCGGTCAAGGAAGTCGGCGACAAGGTCTGGATCGGCGGGTCAGAGCACATGCTGTACAGCTACGACCGAACGGGCATGACCGAGACGAGCACCAACGTCGGCAAGTCGGGTGGTGACTTCCAGGCCATCTCCAGTGACGGGACAACGGTCTACGGCGGATGCCACTGCTTCTACACGAATTACGCCGGCGCCCGACGGTGGCCGTCGGTGGGCACGGGCTGGACCCGGGCCACGAAGATCAGCAGCGCGGGTGCGTGGGACAACGTCACCGGCAAGCCCATCTCGACGTTCAGCCCGATGGTCAGCCAGCGAAACGGTGCCGGCGCGTGGGCGCTGTTCAACGATTCGACGGGCGTCACCTGGTTCGGCGGTGACTACGAGGCGTCGGTGAAGTCCAACTTCGCCAAGCAGTGGTCAGGCGGTTTCGTCCGCTTCGCGCAGAATGACACGCAGGCTCCCAGTGCCCCGTCCGGGCTCTCGGTAACGCCCTCGGGTGCGAATGATGTGCTGAAGTGGAGCGGTTCCACCGACAACCGCGCCGGGCTGTCGTACCAGGTGCTCCGTGACGACCGAGTGGTTGCGACGACAGGCTCGCTCACCGTGACACTGCCCGCAGCGGCCGTCGGAACGAAGTACTTCGTGCGGGCCGCCGACAGCGCCGGTAACTGGTCCGCCAGCACACCGGCCACCGTGGTCGCCGCAGCGCCCGCTCCGGAGCCTCAGCCGGTGACGACGACATTCGTCAACACCGGTGCGACCTGGGCCTACTCGTTCGGCGCAACGGCGCCTCCGGCCGGGTGGCAAGCGCCGGAATACGACTCCTCCACGTGGTCGACCGGTGCGGCGCCGCTCGGTTGGGGCCAGGCACTCCTGGGCACGACTCTCACGTCCCCCGATCCCAAGCCGCTCACGTCGTACTACCGCAAGTCATTCGATGTGGCCGATGCGACGAAGGTGGCAACGATGACGCTCACCACGCGCGCTGACGACGGCATCGTCGCCTACGTCAACGGAGTGGAAGTTCTGCGCAAGAACATCAACGCCGGCGCCGTGACGTCCACGACCTACGCCACCGTGGCGGTATCCGCATCCACCGCGGTCGCCAACTCGGTGACAGTCAGCGTTCCCGGGTCGGCACTCAGAACCGGCGCCAACGTCATCGCGGTGGAGGTGCATTCCAACTACAAGTCGACCCCCAGCCACAGCTTCGAGCTGTCGGCAGTGGGTCAGTGAGCCCAGTGCAGCTGAAACGACTGCCGCTTCGCCGGCCGGCCCGCGCCGGCCGGCGAAGCGGCAGTCACAGCTCCGCGTCGGCCGGGGCGAACGTGTCGCAGCTGGCGGCGCCGCCGCCGAAGCCGGTCTGGAACCACCGCTGGCGCTGGGCGCTGGAGCCGTGGGTCCAAGCCTCCGGGTTCACCTGCCCCGAAGTGGCCGCCTGGATGCGGTCGTCTCCGACGGCGGATGCCGCGCTGAGCGCATCCTGGATCTGCGCCTCCGTGATCGGTTTCAGGAAGGGCACCCCGCCGGCGTCCCGGGTCTCGGAGGCCGCTCCGGCCCACGCGCCGGCATAACAGTCGGCCTGCAATTCCACCCGCACCGCGTTGGAAGCGGCCCCGGTCTGCCCGTCCTGGGACTTCTGGAGGGTTCCCTCCAGGTTCTGGATGTGGTGGCCCCATTCGTGCGCCACGACATACATTTCGGCCAGCGGGCCGCCCGACGAGCCGAACCGGGTGCGGAGATCGTCGAAGAACGCGGTATCGATGTAAATGGTCGCGTCGGGCGGGCAGTAGAACGGGCCGGTGGCGCTCGATGCGGCGCCACAGCCGCTGTCCGTGCTGTCGGTGAACAGCCCGACCGGCTGCGGCTGCTGGTAGGCGACGCCGAGCAGGGGCAGTTCCTCCGTCCAGTAGGTGTCGAGGGATGCCGCGGCACCCTTCATCCGGCATCCCACGTCGGCGTTGGCCTGCGCGCCGGTCGTGCACTCGGCGAGGTTCGAGACGCTGCCGGGCTCGGCGGCCGACTGGCCGCCCCCGGCGAGCCCGGTCAGGTCGACGCCGAGGAACTGGGAGAGCAGGAACAGGGCGAGCACGCCCAGCCCGCCGCCGCCCACGGCGACGCCTGTCTTCCGGCCTCGCTTGCTGACCCGGCCGCCGCCGATGTTCGCGTTGTCGTTGAAAGTCATGGGAAGAAGTTACCCTGCGAACCGGTCGGTTGCCTCGATGATGGCGTCCAGGTTTCCGGGTTCGTCGAAGGAGTGACCGGCATCCGGGATCAGCCGGAAGTCGGCTTCGGGCCAGTTCTGGTGCAGGTCCCAGGCGGTGAACGCGGGGGTGCACATGTCGTAGCGGCCCTGCACGATCACGCCGGGGATGTCCCTCAGACGGTCGGCGTCGCGGATGAGCTGGTTCGGTTCGAACCAGCCGGAGTTGGTGAAGTAGTGGTTCTCGATCCGGGCGAAGGCCACGGCGAAGGCCGGTTCGGTGAAGTGCGCGATCGTGTCGGGCTGCTGCAGCAGGGTGATCGTCGACGATTCCCAGGTGGACCAGGCGATCCCGGCCCGTTCGCGCACGAACTGGTCCGGGTCGTGCAGCAGGCGCCGGTAGGCCTGGATCAGGTGGCCGCGCTCCTCCACCGGGACCGGGGCGATGAAGCTTTCCCACAGGTCGGGGTAGATCGCCGCGGCGCCGCCCTCGTAGAACCAGTCGAGCTCCACCGGACGGAGCGTGAAGATGCCGCGGAGGACGAGTTCGGTGACGCGTTCGGGATGCGTCTCCGCGTAGGCGAGGCTGAGGGTGCTGCCCCAGGAGCCGCCGCAGACGAGCCAGCGCTCGATGCCGAGGTGCTCGCGCAGTTTCTCGAGGTCGGCGACGAGGTGCCAGGTCGTGTTCGTGCTGAGGTCGGCATCCGCTGCGCTCGCGTGCGGCGTGCTCTGGCCGCAGCCGCGCTGGTCGAAGAGGATGATGCGGTACTTCTCGGGGTCGAAGACGCGGCGCTGCTTGGGGCTCGACCCGCCGCCCGGTCCCCCGTGCAGGTACACGGCCGGCTTTCCGTCGGGGTTGCCGGATGCCTCCCAGTAGATGGTCTGCCCGTCACCGACCTCGAGGAGTCCGGTTTCGTAGGGTTCGATCTCGGGATAAAAGGTACGCATCCCCCGAGCCTACGGGGCGAGGGTTCCCGTTCCGGTCGAGAGTGACCCGCGGAACGGGCACTCTCGACCGGAACGGGGACTGCTAGCCGGCCTTCGGGGACTGGGCGGGCTTCTGGGGCTTGTGCGACTTCTCGGGGACGGGGGCCTGCCCGGAGGCACGCTGGCCGCGGTAGTAGTCGCGGGCCTCGTCCTGGCGCTCCTGCTCCGCGCCGCTCGCGATCGCGGACCGGAGGTGCTCCGGGCTGTAGCCGAACGCGTCGACCAGGTCGACGGCGTGCGGGCGCAGTCGCACGATGATGCGGTCGATGTAGGACGTCACCGACTGTGCGCGCCGCGCCGAAAGGCGCCCGTTGATCAGGTACCAGGCCAGGTGCTTCTCGAGCAGCCCGAGACCGAAGAGGTCGCGCAGCCAGGTCAGGACCTGCTTCGTGCCGGCATCCTCAGTGGTCTCCACCGCCCGGGTGAAGGCCTCCCACTGCAGCAGCTCCCCGTGGGAGCGGGCCGCCTCGATCAGCTGGTCCTGGTTGGCGTTGAACAGGGCCGCGGCTTCTTTCGCGGGCAGCCTGCCGGCCGGGCGGAGCTTGCCCGCGATCTCCGCGATCATGGTCTCGACCCGGTCGGTGAGCAGCTCGCGCTGCACCTCGGCATCCCGGAGGTGGCCGACGGAGCGGGCCGTCGACCCGAAGTCGGTGAGCACCTGGGCGAGGCTGCGGAGACCGGAGCCGTGATAGGCGCGGCCCGCAGCCTGCTGCACGACGTAGCGGGCGAGGACGCCGGGGCCGGCCGAGGCGAACCTGCGGCTGTAGTCGGTGAGCAGGCGCTTGGCGACGAGCTGGAGCAGGACGTTGTTGTCACCCTCGAAGGTGGCGTACACGTCCAGGTCGGCCCGCAGCCCGACCAGCCGGTTCTCGGCCAGGAAGCCGGCCCCGCCGCAGGCCTCGCGGGCCTCCTGCAGGGTGTCCAGCGCGTGCCAGGTCGACAGGGGCTTCAGCGCGGCGGCGAGGGTTTCCAGGTCCTGGATGTCGGCATCCGTGCTCGCCGTGCCGCTGAAGACCTGGTCGAATTTGACCAGGAACTCGTCGTGGGCGAAGGTGTGCGCGTAGGTGGTGGCCAGGCGCGGCAGCAGCCGGCGCTGGTGGCGCTGGTAGTCGAGGATGACCTCTTCGTCGGTGTCGCTGCCGGCCGTGAACTGGCGCCGCTGGCTGCCGTAGGTGATGGCGATCGTCAGGGCCATCGCCGACGCCTGGGTGGCGGCTCCGTCGAGCGAGACGCGGCCCTGCACGAGGGTGCCGAGCATGGTGAAGAAGCGGCGGCCGGGGCTGGCGATCGGGCTGCTGTAGGTGCCGTCCTCCGCGACGTCGCCATAGCGGTTGAGCAGGTTCTCGCGCGGGATGCGCACCCCGTCGAAGTGGAGCCGGCCGTTGTCGATGCCGTTCAGGCCGCCCTTGAGACCGTCGTCCTCGCCGCCGATGCCGGGCAGGAACGTCCCGGATTCGTCGCGGATCGGGACCCAGAAGGCGTGCACGCCGTGGTTGACGCCGTCGGTGATCAGCTGGGCGAAGAGCACAGCGGCGATGCCGTCCTTGGCGGCGTTGCCGAGGTAGTCCTTCCACGCCGCGCGGAACGGGGTGTCGATGACGAACTCCTGCGTGGCCGGGTCGTAGGTGGCCGTCGTGCCGATGGCGGCGACGTCGGAGCCGTGGCCGGTCTCGGTCATCGCGAACACGCCGGGCACCTCCAGCGTCATGATGCCCGGCAGGTAGGCGTCGTGGTGCTTCCCGGTGCCGAGGTGCAGCACCGCAGCCCCGAACAGTCCCCACTGCACGCCCGCCTTGATCTGCAGGCTCGGGTCGGCCGTGACCAGCTCCTCGAACCCGGCGATGTTGCCGCCGTGGTCGTCGGCGCCGCCGAGGTGGGCCGGGAACGCGCGGTGCACGTGTCCGTTCTCGGCGAGGATTTTGAGCTGACCCAGCACGCGCGCACGGTGCTCGGCCATGGATTGGCCTTCGATCCGCTGCAGGTCGGGGCGGGCGGTGAGCTCGCGGGCCTTCAGGCGCACGTCCGCCCAGGTGCCGAGGAGCCGCCGGTTCAGCGACTCCAGGTCAATCGTGGGAGCGCCGGACTGGCCGGCGATCAGCACCGGGCCGGTGTCGACGCCGGGGGTCACGGCAGGGGTTCCCGTGGGGCGGGCGGGGGTCTTGTTGCTGGAGCGCTGGGCAGTGTCAACCATCATTGGTCCTTCGTCTTCGCGCGAACTCGAAATTTTCTTATACGTTAGGTCGCTCGTGCAAGCGGGGGAAATAGTGCGTGACGGGGCTACAACAAAGCATGCTCGGCGCGGCATCCGTCTTGTAGCTTCCCCACAATGCTTACCGGCCTGGCTTCACCCATACCCACAAACGGGGCGGGTTAGGGCTCCCCTCCGGCGCCCTCCCGCCCGAACCAATTCGACGGAGATTTTGCCGAAACGAACCCAGAAATGGCCGAAAACGTGGTTTTAACTCAAAATCTCCGTCGAATTGGTTAGAGCCGGGCTGGGCGTGGGGGCAGGGTCAGGCGCGGGCGATGACGTGGAAGACGTGCCAGTGCCGGGGACCGAACGCGGACTGGCCGGGGCGGTCGTCTTCGATCACGTCGACGAGGTCCAGGCCGGCCAGCAGGGCATCGACCCCTTCCCGGTCGTGGAAGTTCATGTCGGCGCGACCGGCCCAGGCGTCGTGGGGGCCGAAGAACTCGCCGGCGAACCAGGCGCCCGGGTTCAGGGCTCCGCGGATGCCCGTCCAGAGCCCGGGGAACGCTTTCGGGTCGCAGAAGGGCAGGGAGAAACCCGCATAGACGAGATCGGCGGCGGGAAGCGCGGGGAAGTCCTCGAACCGCGCCGAATGGAAGGTCAGGCGCTCGGCCCGGGGGCGGTCCAGGGCACCCCGCACCCGCGCCTCGGCGCCCGGGTCGGCGTCGAACGCGTGCACGCGCCAGCCGGCGGCGAGCAGGTGCCGGGTCTCGGTGCCCTCACCGCAGCCCAGGTCGACCGCGGTGCCCGGCCCCGAGTCGCCGCGCAGGCCCAGGGTGCGCAGCAGCACCGACCGCGGCGGCCGGCCGGTCTGCGTGTCGAAGTACTCGGTCCAGTCCATGACTCATGTTCTACTCGGTCCGGCGCCATTTCGCCGGTTCACGGCAGGACCGGGATCGGTGCAGCGGCGACGCGGGTCAGGCGCCGGCCGCGACGACCTCGAGGATGGCCGAACCGTATGCTTCCAGCTTCTTGGCGCCCACGCCGGAGATGCCGTCCAGGTCGGCCAGGGAGACCGGCCGGGTCGCAGCGATTGCGAGCAGGGTGGCGTCGCCGAAGACGATGTACGCGGGCACGCCCTGCTCCTTGGACTGGGCGGAGCGCCAGACCCGCAGCGCCTCGAACAGCGTGCCCTGTTCCGGGCTGAGATCGGCCGCGGCCGCCTTCGCCGCACCCTTGCGCACGCCGGCGGCCGGGCGGGCGGCGCGTTCGGGCTCGGTACGGAGCTCCACGGTGCGGCGGCCCGCGAGAACCTCGGCCGCGGCATCCGTGAGCACCAGGGTGCCGTATTCGCCGGAGGTGGCCAGGAAGCCCTGGGCCAGCAACTGCCGCACGACGCCGCGCCACTGCTGGTCGCTGAGGTCGGCGCCGATCCCCCAGGTGGCCAGCTGGTCGTGGCTGTGCTGGGTGGTGCGCGGGGTGACCTTGCCGCGCAGGATGTCGATCAGCTGGCCGGCGCCGAAGCGCTGGTTGCGCTCCCGGAGCAGGCGCACCACGGTGGAGAGCAGTTTCTGGGCGGGGACGGTGCCGTCCCAGCCGACGGGGGGCTCGAGGCAGGTGTCGCAGTTGCCGCAGGGTTCGCTGGACTGGCCGAAGTAGCGCAACAGGTTCACCCGGCGGCAGCTCACGGTCTCGCAGAGCGCGAGCATCGCGTCGAGGTGCGCGGAGAGTTTGCGGCGGTGCCCGAGGTCTCCGGGCGACTCGTCGATCATGCGGCGCTGCTGCACGACGTCCTGCAGGCCGTAGGCGAGCCAACCGGTGGAGGGCAGGCCGTCGCGGCCGGCGCGGCCGGTCTCCTGGTAGTAACCCTCGACCGACTTGGGCAGGTCGATGTGGGCGACGAAGCGCACATCCGGCTTGTCGATTCCCATCCCGAACGCGATGGTGGCGACGATGATCACGCCGTCTTCGCGGAGGAACCGGGACTGGGTGCGGGCGCGCAGGCCCTGGTCCAGGCCCGCGTGGTACGGCAGGGCGTTGAGACCGTTCTGCCGCAGGAAGTCGGCGGTCGCCTCGACGGTCTTGCGGCTGAGGGCGTAGACGATGCCGGCATCCGTGGGGTGCTCGGCCTTGATGAAGGCGAGCAGCTGCTTGCGCGGCTCGGCCTTGCCGACGATGCGGTACTGGATGTTCGGCCGGTCGAAGCTGGCGACGAAGTGGCGGGCCTCACCCAGCTGCAGGCGGGTGGTGATCTCTTTGTGGGTGGCGTCGGTGGCCGTGGCGGTGAGGGCGATGCGGGGTACGTCGGGCCAGCGGTCGGCGAGCTCGGACAGGGCCAGGTAGTCGGGACGGAAGTCGTGCCCCCACTGGGAGACACAGTGTGCCTCGTCGATGGCGAACAAGGCGATGGTGCCGCGGTCGAGGAAGCGTTTCGTGGCTTCGGAGGAGAGCCGCTCGGGGGCGACGTAGAGCAGGTCGAGGTTGCCGGCGAGGTAATCGCGTTCGACCTGGCCGCGGGCGGCGGCATCCTGGCTGGAATTGAGGAATGCGGCGCGCACGCCGACCGCGGTCAGCGCGTCGACCTGGTCCTGCATCAGCGCGATCAACGGCGAGATGACGATGCCGGTTCCCTCGCGCACCAGGGAGGGGATCTGGTAGCAGAGGCTCTTGCCGCCGCCGGTGGGCATCAGCACGACCGCGTCACCGCCGCCGATCAACTGGTCGATGATCGCGGCCTGCTCGCCGCGGAAGGAGTCGTAGCCGAAGACGGTGTGCAGCGCCTCGGCGGCGGTCCCGAATTTCGCGGAGGCGCGGCGCGGCGGGGCGACCGCCGGACGCTGGGGGGCCGGGCCGGCGCCGCCCAGGCCTGCCGGGGCGGACTCCCACGCGGTCGCGCCGCCGGAATAGCCGTCGGGTGGCGGGGGTGCGTCGAACTCGTCGGGTGGTTCGAACTCGTCAGGATCCCACGGTATTTCGGCGTTCCAACTCACCCGGTAACTCTACCTGCGACCTCCGACACGGCCGCCCAGGAGCCGACAGGAGTGACGTGCTATTCGGGCTGCGCGGGCGATCATGGTGTGCGCCGGGTGCGGCGGCGGATCGCGAAGAGGGCGACGGCCCCGGCGAGGACCACTGCGGCGGCAGCGGCGGAGATCCAGGCGGCGTCGGGAACGGTGCCCCCGGGCTCGGCCGGAGCGGCTGTGGCATCCGTCGACCCGGCGGCCTGGCCGCAGGTCGGCACCGCCGCAGACCCGGCCGCCAGGGCCTGCCCCTCGGCCGGCTGCCAGGTGAACGAATACTCCTCGGACACCGGATGCCCGTCGGCCGACACCGCCTGCCAGGTGACGGTGTATTCGCCCGGCTGCCCGAGCTGGGCCGTGGTCTCGATGCTGGGACCGGCCAGCGTGACGCAGCCGTCGCCGTAGTACAGCGGCGTGGTCGCGTCCGCCGGACCGCTGATCGCCATGGCGCGACCGGAACCCTCGCCCAGGTCGACCAACTCGTCGTTCGTCGTCACCCGGAACATCCCGGGCTGCTCGGTGACGACCGCGCCCTCCGCCGGCGAGTACTCGACCGCATCGTTGTGCGCGAGCGCCGGGGAGGCCGACCAGCCCAGCGCCGCCGCGACCAGGCCGGCACCCAGGAGCACTCGGACAGATCGGCGCTGAACCTTGTTTCTTCGCATTACTCGAGCCTAAGCCGCCGCGGGCGGCGGCATGGGCCTCCGATCGGTAGGCTCTGGTTCTATGCTTACCGCTGTTCTGGGCCTGACCGGCGCGCTCATTTTCGGCAGCGCCGACTTCCTGGGCGGCCTGGCCGCCAAGCGCATCAGTTCGGTGCTGGCGACGGCGGTCGCGGCGACCTCGGGGCTGGTCGCCCTGCTGCTCTTCCTGCCGTTCGTGGGCGGAGCCTGGTCGGCCGAGGCCGTGCTCTGGGGCGCGGCGTCCGGAGTCAGCGGCGCCATCGCCATCTCCCTGCTCTACGCCTGCCTCGCGATCGGGCCGATGAGCATCCTCTCCCCCCTCACCGCCGTGGTGTCGGCGGTGGTGCCGGCGACCGTGGGGCTCGCGGGCGGCGACCGGCTGGCTCCGATCGGCTACTGGGCGCTGGGTCTCGCCCTGCTCGCGGTTGTGCTCGTTGGCTTCGTGCCGGAGCGCGGCGCAGTGCGGCCGAGCCTGATCGGCGTGCTGATGGCACTGGGTTCGGGAGCCATGATCGGCGCCTTCATGATCATGATCGACCTGACTCCCGAGGACAGCGGACTCGTTCCACTGGTGCTGAACCGCGCGGTGAACGGGTCGATCATGTTCGCCGTCGTCGGGCTGCTTGCCCTGGTCGCGCTGCGCCGGCGCCGCGCGCTCACGGTCGCCGGGACCCTGCCGGCGACGACCGGCGAGGCGGGAGCCGACGCGATCGCGAATGCCAGTGCCGACACCCAGACGAATGCCGACGCCACGTCCCACCGCCGGTCGACCCTGTTCATAGGCCTGCGCCTCGCGGCCGCCTGCGGCGTGGTCGATGTGGTCGCCAATTTCCTGCTGCTGCTGGGCATCCGTGCCGGTGATCTGAGCGTGATGAGCGTATTGACGGCCATGTATCCGGCCGGCACGATCCTGCTCGCCGCCGTGGTGCTCCGGGAACGGATCGCCCCGGTTCAGTGGCTGGGCCTGGCGCTGGCACTGGCGGCGGCCGGCATGCTCGCCCTGGCCTGACGGCGCGGAACGTCACCCACTCGTTACCAACGAGTACGTCCGAGACCCTTGCCCCGAACGATGGCGCCACGATACTGTCAGGCCACACCTGAATTAGTGAACGACTGGTCGGTCACTAATTATCTGTTCCTCTGAAGGAGATTCCAATGAAGAAGTCTCGTCTGCGTTTCATCGCGCCGATTGCCGTCGTCACAGCCCTTGCGCTGGCCGGATGCAGCACCTCGAACCTCGGGGGAACGGCTGACGCCGACCCCGCCGCGGAGGCAGGGCCGATCAAGATCGGCGCCGTTCTCGACGTCACCGGCGTCGGCGCCAGCCTCGGCGTCCCCGAGCAGAACACCCTCACCATGCTGGCCAAGCAGCTCAACGCCGACGGCGGCATCGACGGCCGCGACGTCGAGCTCACGATCGTCGACAACCAGTCGACCGAAGACGGCGCGGCCAAGGCCACCAGCAAGCTGATCGAGAGCGACAAGGTCGACCTCATCATCGGCGCCTCACGCACCGGGCCCAGCCTGGCCATGCGCCCCATCGCCGAAGCCGCGAAGGTCCCGATGATCTCCGTCGCCGCCAACATCGCCATCGTCGAGGGCTCCCAGTGGGTCTTCAAGACCGCGCAGAACGACGTGGTGGTGATCGAGCGCATCCTCGACGACGCCAAGGCCAAGGGCTACACCAAGCTCGCCCTCGTTCGCGACGCCACCGGATTCGGCGAAGGGGTCGCGGACTACATCACGAAGCTCGGCGCCGAGCGCGGCATCACCCTCGTCATGACGGAGGCCTTCGAGCCGAGCGCCACCGACTTCACCCCGCAGATGACCAATGTGCGCGGCTCGGACGCGGACGCCGTCATCATCTGGGGCATCAACCCCTCCGCCGGCCTGGCCCAGAAGGCCTACGTGCAGCTCGGCGTGAACAAGCCGGTCTACCACTCGCACGGCATCTCGAACCAGGCGTTCTTCGACGCTGCCGGTGACGCCGCCAACGGCGTCATCGCCCCGATGGGCCGCCTGCTCGTAGCCGACCAGCTGGCTGCCGACAACCCCCAGAGCACGGTCATCGACCAGTTCAAGGCGGACTACAGCAAGGCCTACAGCGAGCAGCCCTCCGGTTTCGCCGGCCACGCATTCGACGCCTGGCACATCGCCGTGAACGCGATCGACGCGGTCGGCACCGACCCCGAGGCCCTGCGCACCGAGCTCGAGACCGCCAAGTGGACCGGCATCTCGGGGGTCTTCAAGATGACCGCGAAGAACCACTCCGGCCTTGACGCCTCCGCCCTCATCCTGGCTGAGGCCGAGGATGGTCGCTGGAACCTCCTCAAGGACTGATTGTGCTCACTGATTTCCTGCAACTGACGGTGGCAGGGCTTTCACAGGGATCTGTGTACGCCCTGCTCGCCGTCGGGCTGATCGCCGTCTACACCGTGCGCCACGTCATCAACATCGCCCAGGGCGAGTTCGCGATGCTGGCCGGCCTGGGCTCCGCCTGGCTCGTCGCGGCGGGCATGCCCCTCTTCCTCGGGGTGCTGGTCGCCATCCTCACGGTGACCCTCGTGGCCATCGCGATGGAACGGCTGATCATCGCGAGGGTGAAGAAGCTGACTCCGCTCACGTCCATCATCCTGACCCTCGGCGTCTCCACGCTGCTGCAGGCGATCATGTTGCTGGCCTGGGGTCCGGAGGCCAAGGGGGTGCCCCTGTTCCCGGGGACCAACATCCTGATCGGTGGCGTGAGCATCCGTTCGCAGGAATTCTGGATGATCGGCGCCCTCGTCGTGGTCGGCGGGGGAATCGTGCTCTTCTACGAGAAGTCCCGCTGGGGCAAGGCGTTGAGGGCGTGTGCGGAGCAGCCCGTCGCGGCGCGCATCGTGGGGATCTCCCCCGTTGCCGCGTCGGTGCTGGCGTTCGCGATTGCAGGATTCGTCGGGGCGGTCGCCGGTGTGGTGGCCTCCCCGATCTACCTCTCCCTCTGGTCCGGTGGCGTGCTGCTCGGGCTCAAGGGCTTCGTCGCCGCCGTCCTCGGCGGATTCGTCTCCTTCCGTGCGGCGATCGTCGGGGCACTCCTGCTCGGCATGATCGAGGCCTACGTGGCCGGCTATGTCGCATCCGGCCTGAGGGACGGCGCCGCCTTCCTCATCCTCATCCTTGTGCTCGTCGTCCGTCCCCAGGGCCTCGTTCTCAAGCCCACAGCGGTCAGGGTGTAGCGAAATGACACATGCAACCACACCGGTCCCCGCCGGGATGCGCTCCCCCGGAGCCCGTTTCTGGATGAACAACAAGAGCATGCTCATCGGCTGCGGCGTCCTCGTCGTTCTGATGATCGTGGTCCCCTTCACGGCCAGTTCCTCGGTCATGAACATCGTCGTGTTCGCGATGATCTTCGCCCTGCCGGCCATCGGGCTCAACCTGCTGATGGGCCTGGCCGGGCAGGTCAGCCTCGGGCAGGCCGCGTTCTTCGCGATCGGTGCGTACACGCACGCGATCTTGCTGACCAAGCTCGATCTGCCCGGTCCGGTCGCGGCCACCATCGGCGTCCTCGCCGCGATGCTGGTCGCCCTGCTCGTCGGCCTTCCGCTGATGCGCCTGCGCGGCCACTACCTCGCGTTGGCGACCCTGGGACTGGGCTTCATCGTGATGATCGGCGTGCGCGAATGGGACGTCACCGGACGCACCACGGGCATCTACGGCATCTCGCGGCCCACGGTCTTCGGGATCCCGATCGACAACAACGGGTTCTTCCTCTGGTTCGTGACGCCGTTCGTGGTGATCGGGCTGATCCTGGCCCTCAACCTCACCCGCAGCCGCGCCGGTCGCGCCCTCTCGGCCGTCAACGACTCCGAACTCGCCGCCGAGAGCCTCGGCGTCAACACCTACGCCCTGCGGCTGAAGGTCTTCGTGCTCTCCGCCGGGTTCGCCGGCCTCGGCGGCGTCTTCTACGCGTACCAGGTCGCGATCGTGAGCCCGTCGACCTCCGAATTCCACCTGTCGGTCTCGATCCTGCTGATGGTCGTCATCGGTGGCCTCGGATCGGTCTGGGGCGCCGTCGCCGGCGCCTTCCTCGTTCAGTTCCTCGGCGAGGGCATGCGCGACATCATCCCGGCCATCTTCCCCGGCGCCACCGGCGAGGTGCAGCTGCTCGGCTACGGCATCGTGCTGATCCTGGTGATCCTGCTGCTCCCCGGCGGCCTCTTCCAGGCCGCGACCACCCTGTGGCAGAAGCTGCCGTTCGGGGGGAAGCGCCCGCCCGTCGACGCGCATGCGCACGCCGCTGAGGACGACACGACGATCCCGCAGCTCCCGGCGGTCAGCACTCCGGTCGCGGCCGGCGAGCCGATCCTCGTGATCTCCGGCCTCACCAAGCGCTACGGGGGTGTCGTCGCTGTCAACGATGTCAGCCTCTCTGTGCCGGCCGGCAGCATCCTGGGTCTGATCGGGCCCAACGGTGCCGGGAAGACGACCTGCTTCAACATGATCTCCGGTGCCCTGACCCCGACTTCCGGCACGGTCACGTTCCTCGGTCAGGTCATCTCCGGCCGCAAACCGCACGTGGCCGCCGCGCACGGGCTGACCCGCACGTTCCAGAACCTGCAGGTGTTCACGTCGACGGATGTCGTCGGCAATGTGTACATGGGCCGGTATCGCAAGGGCAGCGCCGGCGTGCTCCGCGGCATGCTGGGACTGCAATCGAGCGAGCAGAGCGCCCACCGCGCCGCGTCCTACGAGATCCTGGCGTCGATGAGGCTGACGGATGCCGCGGACGACTCGGCCTCGGACCTCTCGTTCGGCAAGCAGCGCATCATGGAGGTCTGCCGGGCCCTGGCCGCCGAGCCGGCCCTGCTGCTGCTCGACGAGCCGATGGCCGGCCTGTCCGGCGCGGAACGCGACGTGATGGCCGAGCTGCTGCGGCGGTTGCGGGCCGCCGGGCTCACGATCGTGCTCGTCGAGCACGATGTGGCGCAGGTGATGAGCCTCGCTGACCACGTCGCGGTTCTCGACGACGGCGTGCTCATCGCACACGGAGACCCGGAGTCGGTTCGCAACGACCCGGCCGTCGTGGTGGCCTACCTGGGCACGGACCTCGATGAGGCCGAAGCGGAACTGATCGAGTTGGAGGAGCACGCATGACGCTAATCGTTTCCGGCCTCGACGCCGGCTATGGGAAGCTCGCGGTGCTGCACCAGGTCTCCTTCGAGGTGGCGCGCGGGGAAATCGTGGCCGTCGTTGGTTCGAACGGGGCCGGCAAGACGACCCTGCTGCGGGCCGTGAGCGGCCAGATCCGGCCCACCGCGGGCAGCGTGACCCTCGAGGGCCGCACGATCACCGGCAAGCCCTCGGAGAAGATGGCGGGCTTCGGCCTGACCCACGTGCCCGAGAACCGGCTCTGCTTCCCCACCCTCTCGGTGCGTGACAACCTGATGCTGGGCGCCTGGACGAAGAAGGGCAACGGTGACGTCGAGTCGATCCTCGATTTGTTCCCCCGGCTGCGGACCCGCATGGGTCAGGCCGCCGGTACGCTCTCGGGCGGCGAGCAGCAGATGGTGGCCATCGGGCGCGGCCTGATGGCCGACCCGACCGCGATCATGCTGGACGAGCCGTCGATCGGACTGGCGCCGAAGGTGGTCGCCGAGATCATGGAGGTGCTCTCCCGGCTCTGCGTCGAGAAGCAGCTCGCGGTGCTCCTCGTGGAACAGAACGTGCGCGCCTCGTTCAAGATCGCGCATCGCGCGGTCGTCATGCACCGAGGACGGGTGGCGCTCACGGGGACGCCGGCCGAACTGGTGGAACTGCCCGAGGTGCACAACGCGTACCTGGGCGGCGCGGCCGCGTAGCGGGCCGGTTGCGAAGCGCGGGCTGCCCATTACGGCAACGCACGCGAGCTCAAAGGAGGAGGGGTGCGCATCTGCGGATGCGCACCCCTCCTCTGTTCTCGCCCGGGGCATCCGTCGTCAGGCGCCGGGGGGGGCTACGCGGGTGCTGCGCCGCTTCGCGCATGGCGTGCCACCAGCGCAGCGGCGTAGGACGCGCGTGGCCGGGACGCGCGGGGATGATCCGGTCAGTCGCGGCCTCTGAACGCGGCCGGCATTTAGGCCCGCCGGGCACGGGCAACTAACGAATTCGACGGAGATTTTGCCAAAAATTGCCCCGAACACCTCCGGAAACCCCTTTTAACGCAAAATCTCCGTCGAATTGGTTCACACGACATCGGGTCTGGCGGTTGGGGTGAGCGGGGTGTGCGGGGTGAGCGGGGTGAGCGGGGTGAGCGGGGTGAGCGGGGTCAGTCGCGGCCGGTGAAGACGGGCTTGCGCTTCTGCTGGAAGGCGGCAAAGCCCTCGCGATAGTCCGCGGTGTCGCAGAGCGCCGCCTGGGCCCGGTTCTCCGCCGCGACACTCTGCCAGAGACCGAGGCGATCGTCCCGGAGGGCGCGCACCAGTTCCTTGCTGGCGAGGAACGCCTGCGTCGCACCATGCGCGGCCCGCTCGGCGGCCCGCTCCGTGGCATCCGTGACCTGGTCGGCCGGGAAGACCTGGCTGAACAGGCCGGAGGCCACGGCCTCCGCTCCCGACATGAGGCGGCCTGAGTAGATCAGGTCGAGCGTGCGATGCGCGCCGAGCCGCTCCACGAACAGGGCGTGCCCGCCCGAGTCGAGGGTGGCGCCGAGGTTCGCGAACGGGGACCCGATCTTCGCGGTGTCGGCGACGTAGACGACATCCGTGGCGATCAGCAGCCCGAGGCCCACGCCGAGGCACGCCCCGTGCGCGGCGGCGAAGGTGGGGGCCGGGAACGCGCTCATCCGCTGCAACAGCGGGGTGACGAGTCCCCCCAGGAAACCCATCACGTCGTCGTCGCGCGGGTCGACGCCCGAGATGTCGCGGCCGGCGCAGAACGCCCGCCCCTCGCCGCGCAGCACGAGGGCGCGCACACCCGCCGCCTCCGCGGTCTCGTAGGCGGCCTCGAGGTCGGCCAGGGCCGCCTGGTCGAGGGCGTTCAACTTGTCCGGGGCGTTCAGGACGACGTAGGCAACGTCGTCCGTGATGGTCAGATCGATCACGGGAACCGCTTTCTGCGCTTGCGCGCCGTACCTATTTATTAGCGCTTCAACGCGCGCTTCTGCTGGCGCTCCAACGGGCGCTATACGTCGTAGTCGACGACGACCTTGTCGGTCGTGGGGTGCGACTGGCAGGTGAGCACGTAGCCGCGGGCGATCTCGTCGGGCTCCAGGGCGTAGTTCTCGGTCATCGTGACGTCACCGCTGACGAGCTTGGCGCGGCAGGTGCCGCACACTCCCCCGGCACAGGCGAACGGGACGTCGGGGCGCACGCGCAGGGCGGCGTTCAGGATGCTCTCGTGCGCGTTGACCGGCGTGGTCACCGTGGCGCTCTCGCCGTCGAGGGTGAACTCGATCTCGAAGGTCTTGTCGCCGATCCCGACGATGACCGGCCGCCCGGTGTCGCCGGAGGCGTGCGTCGGCTCCCCGGTCGTGAACAACTCGAACCGGATGTGGCTCGGCTCGACGTCCACGCTCTCCAGGGTGTCCCGGCACAGCTGCACCAGCTCGAACGGGCCGCAGAGGAACCACTCGTCGACCGCGGCGGGACGGATGATGTTGGCCAGCATCAGGCGCAGCTTCTCCTCGTCGATCCGGCCGGAAAGCAGCGACGAGGACCGGGTCTGGCGGGAGAGCACGTGGTGCAGTGCCAGCCGGGCCGGGTACTTGTCCTTGAGGTCGGCGAGTTCGTCGAGGAACATCACGTCGAGTGCGGTGCGGTTCGTGTAGACGAGGGTGAAGCGCGAGCTGTCGGAGCGTTCGAGCACCGTGTGCGCGAGCGACATCAGCGGCGTGATGCCGCTGCCGGCGGCGATGCCGACGATGTGCTTGTCGTCGAGGGAGTCCAGGGCGGTGGTGAAGGTGCCCTGCGGACTCATCACGTCGATCTGGTCCCCGGCGCGCAGTTCGGTGTTCGCCCAGCTGGAGAAGACGCCGCCGAGGTCGCGCTTGATGGCGACGCTGACCGATCCCACCGCGCGGGGGCGGCAGATCGAGTAGCTGCGGCGCAGCTCGCGGCCGTCGATGGTGGCGCGGAGGGCCAGGTGCTGCCCGGGGTCGTAGTCGAACTCCCCCTGCAGCTCCTCGGGGACCGCGAAGGTCACCTCGACGCTGTCCTGGGTGAGCTGGCGCACGTCGGCCACGGTCAGGGTATGGAACCGGGCGCGGCGTTTCGTGCCCGCGGCGGGGGCGCCCTCGTCGGAGCCCTCGTCGAGGACGGTGACGGTCGTTCGGGAATCGGTACTGCCCAGATTGAGTGCGGCCATGGTTACAACACCTTGAAGTAGTCGAACGGTTCGAGGCAGTCGCGGCACTCGTAGAGTGCCTTGCACGACGTCGAACCGAAGCGGGCGAGTTCCCGCGTATTCAGTGAGGAGCAGCGCGGGCACTTGACCGCGAGCTGGAGCCGGACGGTGCCGGTCGGGCGCACGCCGGAGTGACCGGTCGGAGCGGCGATGCCGTAGCTGACCAGCTTCGCCTTGCCCTCTTCGCTCATCCAGTCGGTGGTCCAGGCCGGGGAGAGCACGAGCTCCACGGTGACGTTGTCATAGCCGGCGCCGGTGAGCGCCGTGGTGACGTCGTCGCGCATGGCTTCCATCGCCGGGCATCCGCTGTAGGTCGGCGTCAGGATGACGTGGGTGCCGTCCGCGGTCACGGCGACCGACCGCAGCACGCCGAGGTCCTCGATCGTGAGCACGGGCACCTCGGGGTCGCAGACCTCGGCGGCGATGTCCCAGGCCCGTTGCGAGGCCGCGTCGCTCGGGCGCGGACGGGCGATCGATGCCACGTCTACCATTTCGCGTCGGGGTGCGCCCGGGCCAGCACCTGCATCTCGGCGAGCAGCGGCCCGAGGTTCTCGGAGTGGTCGCCGCGGCGGCCGCCCCCGGAGGAGATGAAGCCGCGGGGAACCTCGAGCTCGGCTTCGGCGAGGACGGGGAGCATGGCGGCCAGAACCGTGGCCTCCAGGGTAGACGGTCGAACGGCGACGCCCTCGAGCCGGTCGATCAGCGGCTCGTCGACGAAGAGCTCTTCGACGAACGGCCACAGGTCGGAGAGGCCCGTGATCATGCGCCGGCGGGATTCCTCGGTGCCCTGCGCGAGGCGCAGCACCCATTGGATGGAGTGGTCGCGGTGGTAGTCGACCTCCTTGACCGCCTTCGCGGCGATCGCGGCGAGCGTCGCATCCGTCGACTCCATCAGAGCGCTGTACAGCTCGAACAGGTAGTGCGCGGCGATGAACTGTCGGGCGATCGTGTGGGCGAAGTCGCCGTTGGGCTGTTCGAACAGGTGCGCGGAGCGCCACTGGGGTTCGTCGCGCCAGTAGGCCAGGTCGTCCTCGGTGCGGTCCGATTCGGCGCCGGCGTAGTGCAGCAGCGAACGGGCGTGCCCGATCAGGTCCAGGGCGATGTTGCCGAGGGCGATGTCCTCTTCCAGTTCAGGGGCGCGGGAGATCCACCAGCCCAGGTTCTGGGCCAGAACCAGGGAGTCGTCGCCCAGCCAGAGCGCGTATTCGGCGACGTCGTGCGAGGCGACGGATGCCGCTTCGACCAGTTCGGCGGAGAGCTCGACCTTATCGACGTCGACGTGGCCGTGTGCGTCCTGCTCGATGGTGTCGCTCACAGGTGCTTCACCCCTTCACTCTTCGTGTAGTAGCTGGCGTGGCGGTAGTTCTTGCCGGCGGGCGATTCGAAGAACGCACCCTTGGCATCCGGGTCGCTCGTGGTGATCGCGTCGGCGGGCACGACCCAGATCGAGACACCCTCGTTGCGGCGGGTGTAGAGGTCACGGGCGTTGCGCACCGCGAGGGTGGCGTCGGGGGCGTGCAGGGAGCCCACGTGGGTGTGGCTGATTCCGCGGCTGGAGCGCACGAAAACCTCCCAGAGGGGCCAGATCTCCTTCTCGGATGCACCGGGAGCGCTCATTATGCGACCGCCTTCACGGCCTGCTTCGCGGCGTACGCGGCAGCAGCCTCACGCACCCACTGGCCCTCGTTGTGTGCGTCGCGGCGGCGCTGGAGGCGCCGCGCATTCGCCGGCCCGCGGCCCGCGAGGACCTCGTGGAATTCGGTCCAGTCGATTTCACCCATGTCGTACACACCTTTTTCTTCGTTCCAGCGCAGGTCCGGGTCCGGCAGCGTGACGCCGAGCACCTCGGCCTGCGGCACGAGCATTCCGACGAAGCGCTGGCGCAGTTCGTCGTTGGAGAACCGCTTGATGTTCCAGGCCATCGACTGCGCCGAGTTGGGCGAGTCGTCGTCGGGCGGTCCGAACATCTGCAGGGCCGGCCAGTACCAGCGGTTGACCGATTCCTGGGCCATCTCGCGCTGGGCGGGCGTTCCGTTCATCAGCTCGAGCAGGATCTCGAAGCCCTGGCGCTGGTGGAAGGACTCTTCCTTGCAGATGCGCACCATGGCGCGGCCGTACGGGCCGTAGGACGCCCGGCACAGCGGCACCTGGTTGCAGATCGCGGCGCCGTCGACGAGCCAGCCGATCGAGCCCATGTCGGCCCAGGTGGGGCTCGGGTAGTTGAAGATCGACGAGTAGCGGGCCTTGCCGGCAATCAGCTGCTCGGTCATCAGGTCGCGGCTGATGCCGAGGGTCTGCGCGGCGGAGTAGAGGTAGAGACCGTGACCGGCCTCATCCTGCACCTTGGCCAGCAGGATCGCCTTGCGCTTCAGGCTGGGCGCCCGGGTGATCCAGTTGCCTTCCGGCTGCATCCCGATGATCTCGGAGTGCGCGTGCTGGGAAATCTGCCGGATGAGGGTCTTGCGATAGCCCTCCGGCATCCAATCGCGCGGCTCGATTCGTGAATCGGCGGCAATCAGGTCGTTGAACTGCTGTTCCTCGGCGGAGACCGTGTCGGTACTCTCCGGGGCGATAGCGTAGGGAACTGGCGGGATTGTCATCTTTGACTCCTGGGCTTGGCGAAGTTTTACCAACCGATCGTTCAGTTAGTATATGGTTTCCCTACTAGCCCCACAACCACGTGTTGCGGTTGCGGCACACGGAACTCAATTCACACGGAACTCAATGAGGAGAACCACATGACGGATGCTCCACCTCCCTCCAACGGGGCAATGATGATGAACGACCGGGCGTCCGCCGCTCTCGGGATGGTCGTGCACGCATCCGAGCCGGGCCGGGCCGTCGTGTCCATGCTCCTGCGGGACGACATGATGAACGGATTCGATGTCACCCACGGCGGGATCGTCTTCGCCTTGGCCGACACCGCGTTCGCGATCGCCTGCAACGACGACCACCACGTGACGCTCGCGTCGGGCGCCGACATCACCTTCCTGAAGCCGACCACCGTCGGGCAGACCCTGACCGCGACCGCCGTGCTGCGCACCAAGAGCGGCCGCTCCGGCCTCTACGACGTGCGGGTCGCCACCGAGCACAACGTGCCGATCGCGGAATTCCGCGGCCGCAGCCGCACCACCAATTTTCCTCTCCCCGGCACCGCCGCTCACTAATTCACTTCCACCAGGAGGCCTCATGTCAACGATGACCAAGACCCGCTTGCACGCTCCGGCCCAGGATGAACTCGACCTGGAAGAGCGCATGTCCCGGGACGAGCTGCAGGCGCTGCAGCTGACCCGGCTGCAGAAGACCGTGCGCCTCGCGTACCAGAACGTGCCGCTCTACACCCGCAAGTTCGACGAGGTCGGCGTGCACCCCGATGACATCCGCACCCTGGATGACGTGTCGCTGCTGCCGTTCACCACGAAGGACGACCTGCGCGTCTCCTACCCGTTCGGCATGTTCGCGGTGCCGATGGACCAGGTCGCCCGCATCCACACCTCCTCCGGCACCACCGGGCTGCCGACCGTCGTCGGCTACACCAAGAACGACCTCAAGATGTGGGCCGGCCTGGTGGCGCGGAGCCTCCGCGCCTCGGGCGTGCGCCCCGGCATGCGCGTGCACAACGCCTACGGCTACGGCCTGTTCACCGGCGGGCTCGGCGCGCACGCGGGCATCGAGGCGCTCGGCGCCACCACGATCCCGATGTCCGGCGGGCAGACCAACAAGCAGGTCAAGATGATCCAGGACTTCCAGCCCGACGTGATCATGTCCACCCCCAGCTACCTCCTCACCATCACGGATGCCATGGTCGCGGCCGGCATGGACCCGCGCTCGTCCAGCCTCAAGGCCGGCGTGCTCGGCGCCGAGCCGTGGACCAACCAGATGCGCCTCGAGCTCGAAGACCGCCTCGACTTCGACGCCCTCGACATCTACGGCCTCAGCGAGGTCATGGGCCCGGGCGTCGGCAACGAGTGCATCGAGACCAAGGACGGCCCCCACCTGTGGGAGGACAACTTCCTGCCCGAGATCATCGACGGCGACTCCGGCCTGGTGCTCCCGGACGGGACCCAGGGCGAGCTCGTGTTCACGTCGCTGACCAAGGAGGCCTTCCCGGTCATCCGTTACCGCACCCGCGACCTGACCCGCCTGCTGCCCGGCTCCGCCCGCCCCGGCATGCGCCGGATGGAGAAGATCACCGGCCGCAACGACGACATGATCATCCTTCGCGGCGTCAACCTGTTCCCGACCCAGATCGAGGAGATCGTGCTCGGCATCGAGCACCTCTCCCCGCACTTCGTGATCGAACTGACCCGGCCGAACCGAATGGACGAGCTGACCGTGCGGATCGAACGGCACGAGCACGCGACCAACGCATCCTCCGACATCGCCGCCGCGCTGCTGATCCACCGGATCAAGGACCTGATCGGGTCCAGCGTGAGCGTTCTGATCGTCGAACCCGGAACCCTCGAGCGCAGCACCGGCAAGCACAAGCGTGTCTACGACCTGCGCTGAGCGGGCCGTACTGCGCTTTTCCCGGGAAGGGCGTTTCGACGCCGGTTCGCCCGCGCCTCGACGCGGGCGGGCCGGGTCGTGAGAGACTTCTCGGTAATGTCTGAGCGACCTGTCACCAAACGCGGCCGTCCCGGCTATGACCAACGCGCCATTCTCGAGGTCGCGGTCGCCGCGTTCAACGAGTTCGGCTACGACGCGACGTCGATGGGCGTGCTCGCGACGCGGCTGTTCCTGTCGAAATCGGCGATCTACCACCACTTCTCCTCGAAGGAGGAGGTGCTGGAGCTGGCCCTCGACGAGGCCCTCGACGGGCTCGAAGGGGTGCTGCGGGACGAGAACGCCCGGGTCGGCCCGGCGATCGACCGGCTGGCCTGGGTGCTGCGCGGGGCCGTCGAGGTTCTGACCTCCCGCCTGCCCTACGTGACCCTGCTGCTTCGGGTGCGCGGAAACACGGTCGTCGAACGCACCGCGCTGGCCCGACGACGCGCCTTCGACCGGGCCGTGTCGGCGCTCGTGACGGAAGCTCGCGACGAAGGCTCCCTGCGCAGCGACATCGACCCTCGAATCGTGACCCGCCTGTTGTTCGGCATGGTCAACTCGATCGTGGAGTGGTACCGGCCGGAAGGCCCGGAGGATGCCGAGACGCTCGCCGACGACGTGCTCGCGGTGGCCCTCGACGGGCTGCGCGTGCCGGCCGGGAACTGAACGGAAGTGGGAAAAGTGAACGAGAACTGGAAGATCACGCTCGGCGAACTGGACGAGAAGATGGGGGTGACCATCGTCGAACAGTCCGCGGAACGGGTGGTCGCGACGATGCCGGTGGAGGGCAACCGGCAGTCGTTCGGGCTGCTGCACGGCGGGGCATCCGTCGCCTTCGCCGAGGCCCTCGGCTCGTGGGCGGCCGTGATCCACGCCGGCCCCGGCCGCAGCGCCGTGGGACTCGACATCAACGCGACGCACCACCTCGCGGCCCGGTCGGGCATCGTCACCGGCGTGGCCACGGCCATCCGGCTCGGCCGCACCATCGCCTCGCACGAGATCGTGATCAGCGACGACCAGGGCCGCCGCCTCTGCACGGCCCGCATCACCAACCTGATCATCGAGGCGCCGGAGCGGCCGTAGTCCGTCCACGGGCTCGAGACCGCCGACACCTGCGCGACGCCGGTGGACTACTCTCGCTTAGATGAACGCATCGGACCCTGACCAGGAACCCCGACTTGCCCCCGGGAGCGACGCCCGCTGGACGTTTCTGACCAACCACGCGCACGTTCTCGTCACGATCGCGCGCGATCCGCAGTGCCGGATGCGCGAGGTGGCCTCCCGGGTGGGCGTCACCGAGCGCGGCGCCCAGAAGATCATCGCCGACCTCGTGGCAGACGGTTACATCACCAGAACCAGGATCGGGCGGCGCAACAACTACCAGATCGCCACCGGGCGACCGTTCCGGCATCCGGTGTCCGACGGCCACGAACTCGACGAGCTGCTCGCCGTGCTGGTGCCGACCCCGCCCCCCACACTGGACACCTGAACCGCAGTTCACTAATCTGGGAGTGTTCTGATCGTTCTGCCTTACTCGTCACCTTAGTCCGGAGAGTCCGCCGTGAGCACCGAAGGCACCACCCCAGCAGCCAGATCGGAAACCGCCGCGGCCACCAGGCAACCGCCGGCACCGCCCGGCAGCATCGTCGTCGGCCACGACGGCTCGACCTTCGCGGACCACGCGCTCAGCACGGCCTTCGGGCTCGCCGACCAGCTGCACGCCCCGATCGTGATCGTGCGCGCCTGGTCAATCGACACCGCCCCCAGGCCCGCGAGCTGGGAGTTCGGCTACGTATCGTCCTTCGCCGAATACTCCGACGCGGTTCGGGCAGCACTGATCGAAGACACCGCAGCGATGGTGCACGCCTTCCCGCACGTGAGCGTCGACTACCGGGCCGTGCATGCGGGGCCGGCCCGAAGCCTGATCGAGGTGTCGCGGGACGCGCGCATGCTCGTGGTCGGTTCCCGCGGCCGCGGCAACCTGGCCGGCCTTCTGTTGGGCTCGGTCAGCGACCAGTGCACCCGACTCTCGGTCTGCCCGGTGCTGGTGACGCGCAAGCCGGCGACGGGCTGACCCAAACGGATGCCTGCCACCTGGTCCCCAGCGGAGGCAACCGAGCACGCCGCCTGGCACACTCTCTCGGCCGCTGAAACCACCACGGCCCAGGACGTCGACGCCCGCACCGGGCTTGCCGCCTCCGCCGTCGATGACCGCCGGCGGCGTTACGGACCGAACCTGCTTCGTAAGCCGAAGCGCGTGCCGACCTGGCGCAAGATCGTGCGCCTTCTGGCCGAGAAGATGACCATCGTGCTCTTGGTAGCCGCGGTCGTCAGCGCCGTCGTCTCGCGGGAGCTGGAAACGCCAATCGTGATCCTGGCCGTGATCATCCTGAACACCGTCCTCAATTATGTGCAGGAGCGACGGGCTGAGAGCAGCCTCCAGGCGCTGCAAAAGCTATCGGAAGGCAGGGCCGTCGTTCGCCGGGGCGGCACCGAACTCGAGGTGCAGTTCTCCGAGCTGGTGCCGGGCGACATTGTGCTCCTCGACGCCGGCGACTCCGTTCCGGCGGACGGCCGGGTCATCGACGTTGCCGGCCTCCAGGTGGCGGAGGCTGCCCTGACCGGGGAATCCGAACCGGTCGGCAAAACCATACCCGCGCTGGACAATGCCGGACTGCCGCTCGCCGACCGCACCAACATGCTCTTCATGAACACCTTGGTCACCCGCGGCCGGGCCACCATGGTGGTCACCGACACCGGCATGGGCACGGCCGTCGGCGGCATAGCGGTGCTGCTGAACGAGGTGAAGAACGACAAAACGCCTTTGCAGCGGAGGATCGACCAGCTGGCCCAGCTGCTCACAATCGCGGCGCTGGTCGTGGTGGCGATCGTCTTCGTGCTGGGCCTGCTGCGCGGGGAGTCCTGGACCGAACTCCTGATCACCGCCGTCTCGCTGGCCGTTGCGACCATTCCCGAGGGTCTCACCGCGGTCGTCGCGTTCACCCTGGCGATGGGTGCCTCGCGACTGGCCGCCCAGGGCGCGATCATCAAGCAGCTCTCGGCGGTGGAAACGCTCGGCAGCGTCAGCCACATCGCCACCGACAAGACCGGCACGCTGACCATGAACGAGATGACGGCCCGCCGGCTGCACACCCATGGCCGCGATTTCCGCATCACCGGCGAGGGCTACTCCACCGATGGCAGGATCCTCACCGCCGACGACGCCCCAATGCCTGACCTCACGGAGGCGTTCCTGACCATGGCCCTGTGCAACGACGCCGTGCTGCACGACGGCGTGCTGGTCGGCGACCCCACCGAGGGGGCCCTGGCCGTGCTGGCCGAGAAGGGCGGCATCGACGTCGCGGGTGCGAGGCGGACCCACCCCCGGGTGGCCGAAGTGCCCTTCGACTCCGACTACAAATTCATGGCCACGTTCCACCGACCGGCCGAGCCGACGAGCGGACTCCCGCAACCCGGACACCGCTGCTTCGCCAAGGGCGCGCCGGGCGCCCTGCTGCCCCTGACCGACTCCGTGCTCACCGACGACGGCCTCCGCCCTCTGGACGACACTCTGCGGCAACGGATCCACGACACCATCCAGGAGCTGGCCGGGGACGGCCTTCGCACCATCATGATCGCCGGACGCACCCTCGACGCCGGCACCGTTCCGGGCGAGGACTCCGGTCGCTCGTTGGTCACCGGGCTGACCCTCTACGCCATCGTCGGAATCGTCGACCCACCCCGGGTTGAGGCGGCCGAGGCTATTTCGGTGGCGCTCGGCGCCGGCATCCGCGTGCACATGATCACGGGCGACCACCTGGTGACGGCCTCGGCCATCGCCCGCAACCTGGGCCTGCCGGGCGAGGCTGCTGCCGGTGCCACGCTGGACGACCTCGACGACCACGAGCTCGCCGTCTACGCCGCCGATTATGGGGTTCTCGCGCGGGTCACCCCGGCCCACAAGATCCGGGTGGTCAGGGCGTTGCAGGCCGGCGGCGATGTCGTGGCCATGACCGGGGACGGCGTCAACGACGCGCCGGCACTGAAGCAGGCCGATATCGGCATCGCCATGGGTATCACCGGCACGGATGTCTCCAAAGGCGCCGCAAACATGATCCTCACCGACGACAACTTCTCCACGATCGTCTCCGCGGTGCGGGAGGGACGCGGAATCTACGCCAACATCCTGAAGTTCGTCCGGTTCCAGCTGACCACCGCGTGGGGATTCGTGCTCATCTTCCTGATCGCGGGCGTCACCGGCTGGGCCGCTGGTGCGCCGTTCACTGCGCTGCAGATCCTCTGGGTCAACATCATCATGGACGGCCCACCCGCACTGGCGCTCGGCCTGGATCCGGCCGAACCCGGCACGATGAGCCGGCCTCCGCGCCCGTCGGACGAACCCCTGATCACTCGGGACCGGATGCTGCGCATTCTCGGGCTCGGCCTCGTCATGGCCGCGGGCACCCTGACCGTGTTGACTCAGGCGTCCCCGCTGTTCCCGGAAAGTGCTGGGAACCCAGCCTTCGCCACAACCCTTGCGTTCACCACCTTCGTCTTCTACCAGGTCTTCAACCTGCTCAACGTGCGCTCGGACACCCACTCCGTCTTCTCACTTCAGACGTTCACCAACCGCAGCATCTGGCTGGCACTCACCGCGGTGATAGTCCTGCAGATCCTCGTGGTGCAGATCGACGTGCTCCAGGCGCTCTTCGACACCACCGCCCTCACGCCGACCCAGTGGGGCCTCTGCGTACTGGTCGGGTCGTCGGTGCTATGGATCGAGGAGATCCGGAAGGCCATCGTGCGGGCAACCGGTCGTCGGGCGGCTCGCCGCTGAGGCTTTCCTGCCCCGGAACGCGCGGAGGGGCACCCACCGTGACGGCGGGTGCCCCTTCTTCAGGTGCTGCTGTGCGGTACTGCCGGGTGCTGCTCGGGTTAGATGCCCGCGAGGTCGCGAACCGCGGAGTCGCCCGGGGTCGCGCTGGTGAAGCTGGCCTCGATCTCGGCCCGGTCGAGCAGGTCGTCCATGCGGCGGCGACGCTGCTTCGGGATCAGCGTCACGACGGTGCCGGACTTGCCGGCGCGGCCGGTACGGCCCGCGCGGTGCAGGTACGTCTTGTACTCGTCGGGAGCGTCGGCCTGGATGACCAGATCGATGTCGTCGACGTGGATGCCGCGGGCCGCGACATCCGTTGCCACCAGCACGTTCACGCGTCCGCTGGTCAGCATCTGCAGGTTACGAGTGCGGCGGGCCTGGTTCAGGTCGCCGTGCAGGCTGGTCGCCTTCACGCCGGCGTCTTCGAGCTGCTCGGCGAGCTGCTCGGCGTAGGCGCGGGTGCGCGAGAAGATCAGCGTCTTGCCCTGACGGTCGACGAGCTGGCCGATGATGGCGCTCTTGTCACGGTGCTCGATCATGAGCACGCGGTGGTCGATCGTGGAGGAGGCCTGGTCTTCACCGGCGACCTCGTGCACGGCCGGGTTGGTCAGGAATTCCTTGACCAGCTGGGCGACGCCCTTGTCGAGGGTGGCGGAGAAGAGCAGCTTCTGGCCGCCCTTCTTGGTCAGGCGCAGGATGCGCTGAACCGGCTCGAGGAAGCCCAGGTCGCACATGTAGTCGGCCTCGTCGAGGACGGTGACGACAACCTCGGACAGGTCGAGACGACCCTGCTCGATCAGGTCTTCGATGCGGCCGGCGGTGCCGATGATGA
Source organism: Cryobacterium sp. TmT2-59 (assembly GCF_004403545.1). Taxonomy (NCBI): domain Bacteria; kingdom Bacillati; phylum Actinomycetota; class Actinomycetes; order Micrococcales; family Microbacteriaceae; genus Cryobacterium; species Cryobacterium sp. TmT2-59. The sequence goes on from NZ_SOGM01000013.1 coordinate 45,953, forward strand.
TGTCCACGCCGCGCTGGAGGGCGCTGACCTGACGGTACTGCGGGACCCCGCCGTAGATCTGGGTGGTGAAGAGGCCGACGCTGCGGGCGATGGGCTGGATGGTGCGGTCGATCTGCAGGGCCAGCTCACGGGTCGGGGCCAGGATGAGCGCGCGGGGCTTGCGGGCCATCTTGCGGTCCTTGGCGCCGTTGTTCTCCAGCAGCTTCTCCACGAGGGGAGCGCCGAAGGCGATGGTCTTGCCGGAGCCGGTCTTGCCGCGGCCGAGCACGTCGCGGCCGGCGAGCACATCCGGGATGGTCGCGGCCTGGATCGGGAACGGGGCCGAGGCGCCGAGGGTGGCGAGCTCGCGAACGATGTTCTCGCCGAGCCCCAGGTCGCCGAAGGTCACACCGACGACTTCGGCAGCCGTCGTCGCGATGGCTTCCAGACGCTCGAGCACCACGTCGTCGCCGGCGGCGAAGTGCGGCTTGGAGTCGCGGTCCGGGTAGAAGTTGCTGGAGTGGCCGCCCTCGGAGTGTGAACGCTCGTTGCGTGCCGGGCGGTCGTTGTTGTACGCCGGACGATCCATGCGGGCGGGACGGTCGCCGTAGGACGGACGCTCGGTGCGAGCCGGGCGGTCGTTGTTGTACGCGGGACGGTCCGTGCGGGCGGGACGGTCACCGTAGGACGGACGATCAGAGCGAGCAGGGCGGTCGTTGTTGTACGCCGGACGATCCGTGCGCGGACGGTCGTTGTTGTAGGCCGGACGATCCGTGCGGGGACGGTCGTTGTTGTACGCCGGACGATCCGTGCGCGGGGCGCGGTCACCGTAGGCCGGACGATCGGAGCGGGCCGGACGGTCGCCGTACGACGGGCGGTCGTTGTTGTACGCCGGACGATCCGTGCGCGGGCGGTCGTTGTTGTACGCCGGACGATCCGTGCGCGGGCGGTCGTTGTTGTACGCCGGACGATCCGTACGGGGACGGTCGTTGTTGTAGGCCGGACGATCCGTACGGGGACGGTCGTTGTTGTAGGCCGGACGATCCGTGCGCGGAGCGCGGTCCCCGTAGGCCGGACGATCGCTGTTGTAGGAGGGACGGTCGTTACGGGGACGGTCGCTGTTGTACGAGGGGCGGTCGCCGCGCGGGGCGCCACCGGTGGAGGGGCGATCGCTGCGGTTCGGGCGGTCGCCGTAGGCGGGACGATCGGGACGCTGGCCGTAGGCAGGGCGGTCGTTGCCGGCAGGGCGGCCGGCGGCACGGTCGGCGCGTTCGCCGGCGTTCCAGCGGGCCTTCTTGGGCGCACCATCGTCGGCGTGGTGGCCGCGGTGTCCGGGGCTCTTGCTGCCGCCCTTGGACGGTCCGCCCTTGGCGGCGTACTTCGGATCAAAATTTTTAGGCATGGAGACATTCCTGGGTTGTGTTGAGTACATGGCAGAACAACGACGCACACGCGACGCAACCTGAGAACCCGGGCAGTCTATGGCCGGGGCCGTTCACATACAGTGATTTTTCACCAGCGGATTACTGGGAAACCGGCCCATCCTGACTTACAAACCCATCCGCGCACACAAAAACAAACACGGTGTCAAGAGCCGACCTGCCTACGTTACCTGATTGACGCCGAAATGTCACGGCCGGTCTGCAGCGTCTACGCTTATTTGATGCTGATGACCATCGCCATCGAGTCTCCGCGTCCGGCCGAGATCGCCGCCCTGCTGCGGCTGAGCGCCGACTTCGCCCAGTCCCTCTACCCGCCCGAAAGCAACTTTCTGCTGAGCGCCGACGAACTCGAGCAGCCCGGCGTGCGTTTCTACACGGCCAGGGATGACGACGGCCGCGCCCTCGGCATTGCCGCCCTGGTGGCCGCAGATGACGCTGCGACGGCGGAGCTCAAGCGCATGTTCGTGCACCCGGAGGCCCGCGGCCAGGGCATCGCCGGCCGCCTGCTCGACCGGATCGAAACGGATGCGCTGGCCGGCGGCATCCGTGAAATCGTTCTGGAGACGGGGCCGGACAGTGCCGCGGCGCTCGCGTTCTACCGCACGGCCGGTTACCGTGAGATTCCCCGGTTCGGCCAGTACATCGGCGAGGAGTTCAGCGTCTGCTTCGCCAAGGCCCTGGCGGAGGGGTCGCTGTGAAGCGGGCAAGGGGCACCCTGACCCGGGCGGCAACGGGCAGCGCCCCGATGGCACGGAAGTCGTTCTTCTGGATGGGGACGACGGCCACCAGCCCGCGGATCGTGCAGGCCCTCAAGGCCGCCGTCGCCGTCGCGATCGCCTGGTCGATCGCGCCGCTCCTGCCCGGCGTGGCCGACGACTACCCCTACTACGCGCCTCTGGGTGCGCTCGTGAGCATGTACCCGACGCTGATGAGCTCCGTGCGGAACGCCCTGCAGACCCTGGGCGGCCTGGCCGTCGGAATCCTGCTCGCCGGGGCCGTCATCGTTCTCAGCGAACCCAACGTGTTCACCATCTCCCTCGCGGTCGGCGTGGGCGCCGTCATCGCGGCCTCCGGCTGGTTCGGCGCCAACCGCGAGTACATCCCGGTCACCGCCCTGTTCGTGCTGATCGTCGGCGGGCCGAATGCCGACGGCTACTCCATCGGCTACCTCGAGCAGATGACGCTGGGAATCCTGGTCGGCCTCGCCGTGAACCTGCTCTTCTTCCCGCCGCTCGCCTTCGAAGCCGTCGGTCACCAGCTGGCCCTCTTCCGTCGAACCCTCGCCGAGCACCTGTCGGAGGTCGCCGACGCGCTCGCCGACAGCTGGCCACCCGAAAAGGACGGTTGGGCCTCCCGCAGCCAGGAGCTCGTGGCGGTCGGCCGCGCCGTGCGGGCGGCGGTGAGCCACGCCGACGACAGCCGCAAGGGCAACCCCCGCGCCCGCCTCCACCGGCGGGATCTCCGCACGGACTACGACGACCTGGCCGCGCTCGAGACCGTCACGTTCCATGTGCGCGACCTGACCGAGGTGCTCACCGGGGCGGTCTGGGGCACACCGGTGCAGCTCGAGCTGCGGCCCGAACTGCGGCCGGCGCTGAGCCGCGCGCTGCACGCCGTGGCCGCGGTGCTGCGGGACTGGGACCCGGACGAGGGCGCGACGGCCGCATTCACAGAAGCAGAGGCCGCCCTCCAGAATTTGATGACGGAACTGGACGAACGGAAGGCCTCGGCTCCGGCGACGTCCATGGCCGTCGCGTCGACCATCTCGATCAGCATCACCCGGATCCTCGCGGCCCTCCGGCCGGAGGAGGCGGAGGAGACCGCGCCTACCCCGGATGCCGCGCCGCCACGCTGAGCGTTCGCGGGAGCCGACCCGGGAACGGGATTCGGTGCGAGGCCGGGCACGATCTATCCTCGAGACACCTACCCGCAGCTCGGAGCATCCGTGATCATCGGCCCCCGCCTCACCCGATTCGGTTCACGCCGCGTCCGCATCACGGCGATCCTCGGCGCAGCGGCCGTCGCACTCACCGCGACGACCCTGCTGGCCGGGCTCCGCCCCGCACCGCACGACGTGACGCCGGACGAGCCGGGCGCCGCCGACAGTGAACTCGTGACGACGGAGATCATCGGCATCCGGACCATCGCCCCACCCGAAGGCGTGACGGTCGACACGGATGTCCTGTACGGCACCCGGGCGGACGGCGCCCAGCTCACCCTCGACGTCTGTTCCCCCGCCGAGGCCGCACCGGAGGCAACGGCGTCCCCGGCGCCGACGGCCACGGATGCGGCGGCGACCGAGGCGGCGGCCGGCCCCGCGTCTGCGCGGCGCCCCGCCGTTCTCTCGGTCCATGGCGGCAGCTGGAACCACGGGGACAAGGGCAACAGCGACTGGCGGGCGGTTTGCACCTGGCTCGCGAGCGAGGGATTCGTGGCCTACTCGGTGAATTACCGCCTGGTTCCGGATGCCCTGTTCCCCGCCGCGATCGATGACCTGGGCCTGGCCGTGGAGTGGATGCGCCAGCCCGACCACGCCCTGCGCTACGGCATCGACCCGGATCGGATCGGCGCCTTCGGCGGTTCCGCGGGCGGCAACCTTGCCGCCCTCCTCGGTGCCCGGGGCTCCGGGCCGCTGACCGAGGGGTCGCGGGTGGCCGCGGTCGCCGAACTGACCGCACCGGTCGATCTCAGCTATCAGGGGCTCGTGACCGGCGGCGCCCCGTTCGGGCTGCAGCGGCTCGTGCAGCGTTACCTGGGCTGTGCGGCGCCGACCGACTGCTCCGCCGCCGAGGCCGCGTCCGTAGCCAACAAGCTCGACCCGAGCGACCCGCCCGTCTTCATCGGGGCGTCAATGGACGAGTTCATCCCGCTGAGCCAGTCCACCGGGTACGCGGACGCGCTCGAGAGCCAGGGAATCCCGCACGAACTGGTGACCGTGCCGGGAAGCTACCACTCGATCGGCATCCTCGACGAGGCCATGCGCGCGAAGGTCTCGGCGTTCCTGCACGCGGCCCTGGACGATTAGTTCCAGGGCGACCGGCCCCGCGCGACTAGCTCCAGCCGAGGAGGCGCAGGCCGGCTGCCGCGGCCGCGCCCACGACCACCACCACCAGGAACGGCGCCCGCAGCCAGAGGGCGACGGCCGCGGCCGCGAGGGCCCCGATCCGGGCGTCGAGCACGAGTTCCTGGCCGGTCGCGACCGTGTTCGCGACCGTCAGGGACGCCAGCAGGCCGATCGTCAGGGTGCCGGCCACGCGGGCGACCCGGGGATTCGTGAGCCACCGGCGCGGCACGAGATAACCGAGCAGTTTCGTGAGGAAACCCACCGCGCAGGCGACCAGGATCCAGAGCCACAGGGTCACGAAACGGCTCCCGTCCCGGGCTCGCCCGGCCGTCCCGGGCTCGCCCGGCCGGTCAGTCTGGGGGCGGGGAGCGGGATACGGGTCGATGTCGGGCTCCAGCCCCTCACCCTCCGGACCGCGCCGGAAGCCGAACCAGCCGATGGCGCCGGCGACGACGGCCGCCACGAGGATGGGCACGCCCGGCGGCACGACCGGCACGGCGAGCACGGTCGCCAGCGCGCAGACCACCGCGATCGCGCCGGCCTCCCGCGACCGGAGCCGGGGCCAGAGCAACCCGAGGAACGCGGCCACCGCGGCGCCGTCGAGTCCCCACTGCTTCGGGTCTCCGAGCGCGTCGCCGGCGAGCGCCCCGACCAGTGTGAACGCGTTCCACAACACGAAGATGCCGACTCCGGCCACCCAGAATCCGCGCTTCTGCTCGACCGGGTCGGACTGCCCGGTGCTCGTGGCGAGCGATTCGTCGATGGTGACGTGGGCGGCGGCCAGGCGGCGCCAGCCGCGGGGGTGCAGCAGCGCGTTCAGCTGCATGCCGTAGACCGCGTTCCGGATGCCAAGCAGGGCGGCCGCTCCGGCGGCGGCCACGGGGGTGCCGGCGCCCGCGATCACACCGATGAACGCGAACTGGGAACCCCCGGAGAAGAGCAACAGGCTCAGCGCCGACGTCTGCCAGAGCGTGAGTCCGGACGCCACGGACAGGGCACCGAACGAGATGCCGTAGAGTCCGGTCGCCACCGCGATCGACAAACCGACCCTGGCCCCGGGGGACTGGCGGAGAGTGGTCGGCACCGCTCAATGCTATTGGTGCGCGGGCCGCTATTGGTCCGCAGGGCTATTGGTCCGCAGGGCTATTGGTCCGCAGGGCTATTGGTCCGCAGGGCTATTGGTCCGCAGGGCTATTGGTCCGCAGGGCTATTGGTCCGCAGG
>NZ_SOGM01000013.1:51669-71932 GCF_004403545.1 Cryobacterium sp. TmT2-59
GCTATTGGTCCGCAGGGCTATTGGTCCGCAGGGCTATTGGTCCGCAGGGCTATTGGTGCGCAGGCCGCTGTCGGTACGCAGGCCGATCAGGCGCCGGGGTGCCGGCCGCGGATGCGCCGGGAGAGTTCCGCCGCCGTGCCCGCCAGCTCGGCGGCGAGCCCCGGCCACTCGGACGGCGCGATGCGCTCCCGCGGGAACGTGAGCGCGATGCCCGCGGCCGGCCAGCCCGCGTGGTCCCGCACGGCCACGGCGACGGATGCCATCCCCGCCGTGATCTCGCCGTCCTCCTGCGCGAACCCGTCGGCCCGCACCCGCTCGAGCAGCCGCCGCAGCTCACCGGAGGTGCGCGGGCCCTGCCCGTCGCGGGACGCGAACGCCGCCGCATTGGGGTACAGCGCCCGCAACTGGGCGGCCGGCAGCGCCGCGAGGAGGGCGCGCCCGCTCGCGGTGAGGTGGCTCGGCAGGCGCACGCCGACATCCGTCACCAGCGACGGCCGGCGCGGCGCGCGCTCCTCGATCAGGTAGATCACGTCGCGGCCATGCAGCACCACGAGGTGGGCGCTCTCGCCGAGCCGGTCGACGAGCTGCGCGATCAGCGGGCGACCGAGGTGCGACAGCGGCTGCTGGCGCGCGAAGCCGGAGCTCAGCTCGAACGCCGCCACCCCGAGCCCGTAGCGCCGTTCCTCGGGCAGGTGCACGACGAAACCCTGGTCGGCGAGCGCCGCCAGCAGGTCGTAGACGCTCGACCGCGGCAGGCCCAGGGCCGTGGCGATGGCGGAGGCCGGCACCGGCCCGCGCTGCATCGCCAGATGCGAGAGGATGCGCAGCGCGCCATCCGCCGCCGGAACCTTCGCCCTGTTCATGAGTCACATCCGCCCTCGTCAACTGTCCGGGATACCGGACACATCCGAGTGTAAACCCGTGGTGCCGGCGGCCGGGCTGGTGTCGAATCGGAGTATGAACCTCGCCACCGCATCCGTCACCGTGGGCACCGGCCCGATCGACTTCACCGACGTCATCGCCGTGGCACGCCAGGACGCCCGCGTCGTGCTGGCGCCGGCAGCACTCGACGGCGTCGCCGCGACCCGCCGCATCATCGAGGGCCTGGCCAGCGACACGAGCCCGCACTACGGGATCTCGACCGGCTTCGGCGCGCTCGCGACGACCTACATCGAGAGCGACCGCCGCGCCCAGCTGCAGGCCAGCCTGGTGCGCTCGCACGCGGCCGGCAGCGGCCCCGAGGTCGAGCGGGAGGTGGTGCGCGCGCTGATGCTACTGCGGCTCTCGACCCTGATGACCGGACGCACCGGCGTGCGACCGGTCGTCGCCGAGACCTACGCGGCGCTGCTCAACGCGGGCATCACCCCGGTCGTGCACGAATACGGTTCGCTCGGCTGCTCCGGTGACCTCGCCCCGCTCGCACACTGCGCGCTCACCCTGATGGGCGAAGGCCGGGTGCGCGATGCGAGCGGCACCCTGCGGGGCGGCGCCGAGGCCCTGGCCGCCGCCGGGATCAGCCCGGTCGTGCTGGCCGAAAAGGAGGGCCTCGCCCTGATCAACGGCACCGACGGCATGCTCGGGATGCTGGTGCTCGCCCTCGCCGACCTCTCCCGCCTGCTCACGACCGCCGACATCGCCGCGGCGATGAGCGTCGAGGCCCTCCTCGGCACGGATGCCACCTTCGCCGCCGATCTGCAGGCCCTGCGGCCCCAGCTCGGCCAGGCGGTCAGCGCGGCCAACCTGCGGGTCCTGCTGGCCGGTTCCCCGCTGCTGCAGAGCCACGCCGGCCCGGACGATCCCACGGTGCAGGACGCGTACTCGCTGCGCTGCGCCCCGCAGGTGCACGGCGCCGCCCGGGACACCCTGGACCACGCCGCCCTGATCGCCGGCCGCGAACTGGCCAGCGCCGTGGACAACCCCGTCGTCACGCTGGACGGCCGGGTGCAGTCCAACGGCAACTTCCACGGCGCCCCCGTCGGCTACGTGCTCGACTTCCTCGCCATCGCTGCGGCGGATGTCGCGAGCATGAGCGAGCGGCGCACCGACCGGCACCTCGATGCCTCCCGCAACAAGGGACTGCCTCCGTTCCTGGCGCACGAGGTCGGCGTCGACTCGGGCCTGATGATCGCGCAGTACACGGCCGCCGGGATCGTGTCGGAGCTCAAGCGGCTGGCGGCGCCGGCATCCGTCGACTCGATCCCCTCGTCGGCGATGCAGGAGGACCACGTGTCGATGGGCTGGGCGGCGGCCCGCAAGCTGCGGCATTCGATCGACGGCCTCGGCCGGGTGCTGGCGATCGAGATCATGACCGCCGCGCGCTCGCTCGACCTGCGTTCGCCGCTCGTTCCCGGGCCCGCCACCGGTGCGGTGCGGGGCCTGGTGCGCACCGTGGCCGACGGCCCGGGTCACGACCGGTTCCTCTCCCCCGAGATCGAGGCCGTCGTCGCCCTGGTCGCGACGGGCGCGGTGCGGGATGCCGCTGCCTCCGTGACGGGCCCCCTCGCCTAGATCCCCCCCGAGGGCGCTGAACCAATTCGACGGAGATTTTTCCGCGAAGGGGTGTTTTCGTGCCCTTTGGGCCCGATTTCGTGGTCATTCGGGCAAAATCTCCGTCGAATTCGTTAGGGCGCGGGCCGCAACGCGCGGGTGATCCCGGCCCGGACATCCGCTGAACTCGGACCGGTCCGTGCGCTGTGCCTGTCCTCTCGTTCGCCGGTCGGGTCTGCTTGTGAGCGCCGATGGCCCATGCCATGATGTCTCCGCCGCGACCCTTCGAACGGCAGGTCTACCACCCGAAATGAATTGCGCAGGCTCATGAACTCCAGGCCGAGTGCTCGCCGGACCAGCCGTGCACCGGGGCAACCCCCGGAACGACGTCTGGCCGCTTCCGGCGCGTGCCTGGCGATCACTCTGCTCCTGGCCGCCGGGGGCCCGGCCCCCGCCCGGGCAGACGCGGGGCCGACGCTGCCGGGTCCGGGCAGCACCCCGTTTTCGGGGAGCACCCCGTTTCCAGGGCCGGCGGAACAGCCGGCACAAACACCGGCACCGACACCGGGGCCCCCTGCCGTGCCAACGCCAACGCCGACAACGGTTCCCCCGCCCGGCCCAGCGGTGCCCCCCGCACCGGCCCCCGGGCCGACACCCACCCCGGCTCCCCCGACCGTCGCCACGCCGACACCAACACCGAGTCCGACACCGACGCCGGCAACGGTCCCGACACCGGCACCGGTCCCGACGCCGGTTCCTTCGCCCCACCCGGCGCCCACTCCCATACCGACCCCAGCCCCCACTGCNCGACACCGACGCCGGCAACGGTCCCGACACCGGCACCGGTCCCGACGCCGGTTCCTTCGCCCCACCCGGCGCCCACTCCCATACCGACCCCAGCCCCCACTGCCATTCCAGCTCCTACCCCGACGCCGACGACAGCGCCCCCGCCGACCCCCGACCCGCCGACCCCACCCGCGACGAACCCGACGGACGAGCCGCCGCCGGTATCCGTGCCAGTTCAGCCCGTGCCAGTTCAGCCCGCACCCGCCCAGCCCCTGCCCGCCCCGCCGGCGGCCGCCGCGCCGCTCCCGTCCGCACAGCCCTCCGGCTCGGCCTCAAGCGCCCGCGCCCTTGCCGAAGCCAGGGCGATCGCCGCGCAGCGCGCCGCCGAGTCGAGAACGGGTGCCGCCGTGCACGCCGCGGCCTACGCATCCGCTCTGGCACGCCAGCAAACGGCTCAGGCGGCCTACGACACGAACCGGCTCGCCTACGCGTCCGCCAAGGCCGACTTCGACGCCGTCACCGGCCGGGCGACCCTCGCGCACGACCTCAGCGTCGGGGCCGATGCCAGGGCCGAAGCGTCCAAGCGGGCGCTGGCCACGCTGGTGCGGGCACGGCTGCAGCAGCCCGGCACCGCCTCCCTCGCCCTGCTGCTCTCCGAAGCCCACGGGGACAACCTGCTGCAGCAGCTCGGGACCCTGGACACCCTCTCCCGGCTGACGTCGAATCTGGGCAAGGTGCAGGAGCGGGTTCAAGCGGATGCCCAACTCGCGCAGTCACTGCGGGACCAGGACGCCGGACTGCAGGCGTTGATCGGCACCATTCCGCTGGACGCCACCCGCTCCGCGATGGAGGCCTCCGAGGCGGACCTCAACGCGGCGACGAGCGAGCTGTCCGCCCTCGCGGCGAGCGCCCCGGCCACGTTCGAGACGACGCCGCTACCCGAGCAGTCTGCCCCGCCCGAGCAGACCACCCTGCCCGACTTACTCTCCCGCGCTGACGTCGGCCAACTCAGCAGTCAGGGCTGGGCCTTCCCTGCCATCGGCCACGTCACCGACGGCTTCGGCCCCCGGCCCGACCGCCCTATGCCCGGGGTGAGCGCGTTCCACCGTGGCACCGACATCAGCGCGGCCTGCGGCGCCGCCGTCTACGCGGCCACCTCGGGCGTCGTCACCGCCGCCGGCCCCCAGGGCACCTACGGCAACTGGATCCAGATCGACCACAGCAACGGCGTCGAAACCGGCTACGCGCACATCGCTGACGGGCAGACGTTCGTCAGCGTCGGGGAGAGCGTGATCGCCGGCCAGGTGATCGCGGGGGTGGGGAGCACGGGCGCCTCCACGGGCTGCCACCTGCATTTCGAGGTCAGGCTCGACGGCACGGCCATCGACGCCCGGCCGTTCCTCGCTCAACGCGGCGTGCTGCTCGGCGACTGACCGGCTGCGGCTCAGCGACTGCTCAGCCGTCTAGTCTGTCTGCCCGGCTGTGATCACGAGGGCGACGGACTCCGTGGTCGATCCCCGGAGCCGCTGGGCGGCGCGGATGGCGCGGTACTTCAGGCCGTACTTCCCGAGCAGCGCCGAGTCGAGCACGGCGAGGGTCTCCGCGTCGGTGTGCACGAGGGCCCGGGCGGTGACCGTCGCCGCGCCCGGCGTCACGACTCCGCGGGCGGTACAGGGGGTGAGCTCGATCCGCTCGGTGTGCCGCAGGCGCTTGACCTTGCCGCTGGTGCCGCCCGTCGTGACGAGCAGCCGGTCGGCATCCGCCGCGATCCAGACGGGGGTGCCCACCGCATCCCCCGTCTTGCGAAAGGTCGTCAGGAGCACGTATTGCTCGGCCCCGAGGGCCAGCAGCGCGGTTGTCGTCATAGTCGATTATGTCGCGCGGGTGGCCGAAACACCGTCTGGCTATTGCCATTGCACGACATCTGTATTTTACTGGATGACACAGAACGCATCGAAGGAGCATTATGGCCGAGTCATCCACCCGCACCGTGGAGCGCGCCCTCGATCTGCTCGCGGTGATCTGCGACGGCGACGGGCTCACCCTCTCCGAGAGCTCCCGGGCGGTCGACCTTTCCCCGAGCACCGCCCTCCGCCTGCTGCGCACCCTGGAGACCCGCGGCTTCGTGCGCAAGACCGACGATGGGGCCTACCTGCCCGGCAGCCGCATCATCCAGCTCGGCGCGCAGTCGCTCAGCAGCGAATCGCTGGTCACGCTGTGCCGCCCGGCCATGGAACGACTCGTCGCCGACACCGGCGAATCCGTCTACCTGAGCGTGGCGGGCCACGACCGATCCGCCCTCTACATCGCCATCGCCCCGGGCACCCATTCCGTGCGCCACGCGAACTGGGTCGGCCGCACCGTGCCACTCGACGGGTCCGCTGCCGGGCAGGTCCTCGCCAGGCAGACCCCGACGGCCGGTTACGTCGTCGTCGAACGTGGCGTCGAAACGGATGTCACGGCCCTCGCCGCCCCCATTCGTTCCGAAGCGAACGTCGTCGCAGCCCTCAGCCTGGTCATCCCCAGCTACCGGGTGACGCCGGGCGATATCGGTCGCTACGGCCCCCTGCTCGCGCGCGCCGCCGGGCAGGTGTCGGCGGGCCTAGGCCGCGCCGAGCGCCTCCCCGCTCCGTCCTGACCTCACCGACGAGCCCACGAAAACCGACGCCCCACGAACCCGAACATTCCGCGAACACTGAAGGAGACACCGATGTCCGAATCCCGCCCCGTGCGCGCCGCCCGCGGAACCGAGCTGACCGCGAAGAGCTGGCAGACCGAGGGGCCGCTGCGGATGCTGATGAACAACCTCGACCCGGAGGTCGCCGAGCACCCGGAGAACCTGGTCGTCTACGGCGGGACCGGCAAGGCCGCGCGCAGCTGGGAGGCCTACGACGCGATCGTGCGCACCCTCACCACGCTGGAGAAGGACGAGACCCTGCTCGTGCAGTCCGGCAAGCCGGTGGGCGTGTTCCGCACCCACGAGTGGGCGCCGCGGGTGTTGATCGCCAACTCCAACCTGGTCGGCGACTGGGCCACCTGGCCGGAATTCCGCCGCCTCGAGGCGCTCGGGCTGACCATGTACGGCCAGATGACGGCCGGTTCCTGGATCTACATCGGCACCCAGGGCATCCTGCAGGGCACCTATGAAACCTTCGCCGCCGTGGCCGCCAAGAGGTTCGGTGGAACCCTGGCCGGCACCCTCACCCTCACCGGGGGCGCCGGCGGCATGGGCGGCGCCCAGCCGCTCGCCGTCACGATGAACGAGGGGGCCGTGCTGATCGTCGACGTCGACGAGAGCCGGCTGAGGCGCCGGGTCGAGCACGGCTACCTCAACGAGCTGGCGACCGACCTCGACGACGCCGTCGCCCGTGTGCTCGCGGCGAAGGCCGAGAAGCGCGCCCTGTCGGTGGGCGTGGTCGGCAACGCGGCCACCGTGTTCGCCGAACTGCTCGAACGCCGGGTTCCGATCGACATCGTCACCGACCAGACCAGCTCGCACGACCCGCTCGCCTACCTGCCTGAGGGCGTCACCGTGGCGGAGTGGCACGCCTACGCGGCCGCGAAGCCGGAGGAGTTCACGGAGCGGGCCCGGGCATCCATGGCGAAGCAGGTCACCGCAATGGTGGGCTTCCAGGATGCCGGCGCCGAGGTCTTCGACTACGGCAACTCGATCCGGGCCGAGGCGCAATTGGGCGGCTGCGCGCGCGCGTTCGACTTCCCGGGGTTCGTGCCCGCGTATATCCGCCCCCTGTTCGCGGAGGGCAAGGGGCCGTTCCGCTGGGTGGCGCTCTCGGGCGACCCGGCCGACATCGCGGCCACCGACAGGGCGATCGTCGAGCTGTTCCCCGAGGACGAGCCCCTGCGCCGGTGGATCACGAAAGCGCAGGGGAAGGTTCACTTCGAGGGCCTGCCAGCCCGGATCTGCTGGCTCGGCTACAAGGAACGCCACCTCGCCGGGATCAAGTTCAACGAGATGGTCGCGTCGGGCGAGCTCAGTGCCCCGATCGTGATCGGCCGCGACCACCTCGACTCCGGCTCGGTCGCGTCGCCGTACCGGGAGACCGAAGGCATGAAAGACGGCTCCGACGCGATCGCCGACTGGCCGCTGCTGAACGCCCTGCTGAACACGGCGTCCGGCGCCACCTGGGTGTCGATCCACCACGGCGGCGGCGTCGGGATCGGCCGCAGCATCCACGCCGGCCAGGTCATCGTGGCCGACGGCACCCCCCTGGCGGCCGAGAAGATCGAGCGCGTGCTCACCAACGACCCCGGCACCGGGGTGATGCGGCACGTCGACGCCGGCTACGAGCGGGCCGAAGAAGTCGCCCGCGAACGCGGCCTGCGCGTGCCGATGTGGGAGTCGGAGTGAGCCCGGCAGTCGGGGCTGCGGGGTTGTTCGCTCATTTCTTCCGTGAGGGGTCCCACATCGACCTTCGCGAGCCCTTTGAGGGTCGATGTGGGACCCCTCACGGGCTCGGAGCCGGCGGCGCGCGAGCGGTTACGTGCGCAATGTGGGAGTGGGAGTCAGAGTGAGCGAACTGGCCCACGGGACCCTCGCCGGTCTCGCCGAGATCGCCGACATCGGCCGGGATGCCCGCCGCGGCGGGTATTCGCGCCAACTCTGGCAGGGGCCCGACCTCGAGTTGCGGGCCTGGTTCGCCCTGCGCGCCGAGCGTCTCGGGCTCGCGGTCGAGACGGACCGCAACGGCAACCTCTGGGCCTGGTGGGGAACCCCGGGGCCGGATGCCGTCGTCACCGGCAGCCACCTGGATTCCGTGCCGGGCGGCGGCGCCTACGACGGCCCGCTCGGCGTCGTCAGCGCGCTGGAGGCGATCGGCCGGCTGCAGGCATCCGGCTTCACGCCCTCCCGTCCCTGCGCGGTGCTGGTCTTCGCCGAGGAGGAGGGATCCCGGTTCGGGATCGCCTGCCTGGGCTCGAGGCTCCTGACCGGCGGCATCGACGCCGACCGGGCGCGCGCCCTGACGGATGCCGACGGCATCACCCTGGCCGAGGCCGCCGCCACGGCCGGGCTCGACCCGCGGCGGCTCGGAGCCGACCCGGAGGCCCTGGCCCGGATCAGCCTCTTCCTCGAACTGCACGTGGAGCAGGGCCGCGGCCTGATCGACCTGGGCCGGCCGGTGGCCGTGGCCTCGTCGATCCTGGCGCACGGGCGCTGGCGGCTGACCGTGTCCGGCCAGGGCAACCACGCCGGCACCACCCTGATGACCGGGCGCCGCGACCCGATGGTAGCCGCCGCCCGCGCAATCGTCGCCGTGCAGGAGACCGCGGCGGCGATCCCGGGCGCCCGCGCGACCGTCGGCCGCCTCGAGGTCGTGCCCGGCGGCACCAACGTGATCGCGTCGAGCGTGCACGCCTGGCTCGATGCCCGGTGCGACACCGAGGCCGGCACGCGCGCGCTCGTCGCCGCGATCACGGCCCAGGTCGAGCGGGCGGTGAGCCTGAACGGATGCTCCGTCGCCGTCACCGAGGAATCCTGGACCGGCACCGTGGCCTTCGACGCAGCGCTCGCGGGGCGGTTCGCCGCTGCGCTCGGCGGGGTGCCGGCGCTGCCCACCGGCGCGGGGCACGACGCCGGCGTGCTGTCCGCGAGCGTGCCCAGCGCCATGCTCTTCGTACGCAACCCCACCGGCATCTCGCACTCGCCGGAGGAATTCGCCGAGGTCGAGGACTGCGTGGCCGGGATCGACGCGCTCGAGGCGCTGCTGCGGAGCCTGCTGTGAGCGCGGCGACGGGCGAGCCCGCCGGCGCTTCGGCGGTCGCCTACTGGTGCGAGACCCTGCTGATCGACGGAGTGCCGACTCCCGGCGTGCGGCTCGAGGCCGCCGCGGACGGCCGCATCACCCGGGTCACGCCCGGAACCCTGCCGCGATCGACGGACGTGCGGCTCGGCACCGTGCTGCCCGGGCTGGCCAACGCCCACTCGCACGCGTTCCACCGGGCGCTGCGCGGCCGCACCCACGCCGGCGGCGGCGACTTCTGGCAGTGGCGCGAGGAGATGTACCGGGTGGCCGGCCGCCTCGACCCCGACCGCTACTTCGCGCTGGCCCGCGCGGTTTTCGCCGAGATGCTGGTCAGCGGGTTCACCGCGGTCGGCGAGTTCCACTACCTGCACCACCGGCAAGACGGCAGCCGGTACCCCCGGGAACACGCCATGGAGCTCGCGCTGGCGGAGGCGGCGCGGTCGGTCGGCATCCGTCTGGTGCTGCTCGACACGCTCTACCTGGCCGGCGGCATCGGGTCACCGCTCGAGCCGGGCCAGCGCGCGTTCGGCGACGGCTCGGCGGCCGGCTGGCTGGCGCGGTGGCACTCGCTGCGCGCAGCGCTCGCGAGCGACGCAGCCGCCGAGACCGGGATGGGAGCGCACAGCGAGACGGATGCCGACCCCCGGATCAGCCTGGGCGCCGCGATCCACTCCGTGCGCGCCGTGACGCCCGACGCGATGCGCGAGGTGCTGCGAGGGCTGCCCGCTGGCGTTCCCCTGCACATTCACGTGTCCGAGCAGCCGCAGGAGAACGCGGACTGCCTGGCCGCCTACGGCGGCACCCCGACCGGCGTCCTCGCCGGGATCGGCGCGCTCGAGCCGCGGCTGAGCCTCGTGCACGCCACGCACCTCACCGACGACGATGTGGCGCTGATCGGGGCATCCGGGGCAACGGTCGTGATCTGCCCGACCACGGAGGCCGACCTGGGCGACGGGATCGGCCCCGCCCTCCGACTACAGCAGGCCGGCGCCCGGATCGCTATCGGCTCCGACCAGAACGCCGTCGTCGACCCCCTGCTCGAACTGCGCGGCCTGGAGGCGGGCGAGCGGCTCGCGTCGGGCCGGCGCGGCCGTTTCGCCCCGGCCGAACTCCTATCCGCCGGGAGCCGGAACGGCTATGTGTGCCTCGGCCTCGGCGACAACCGGTCGCGTCCGGGAGACCTCTGCGACCTGGTGGAGGTGGCCGCCGACAGCATCCGCACCGCCGGGTCGCTGCCGGGCCAGCTGCCGCTGACGGCCACGGCGGCCGACGTGCGCCGGGTGATCGTGGGCGGCCGGGTCGTCGCCGACGCGGGCATTCTCGTTCCCGGCGGGACCGCGGCCGGCCCCGGGGGCTCGCTGCGTCCCGAGGTCCTGCTGCGGGACGCCCTCGCCGAACTTGACGCGGCCGACGCGCTTGAAGCGGTCGACGACTCCGCCACCGCATCCCTTTCTACTGCCGCTGCCGCCGTCGATCCGGCCTCTTCAGACACTGCCAGTCGCGCACCAGGAGACCGACCATGACCACCGAACTGATCACCGGCATCCGCGAACTGACCACCCAGGCCGATGACCGCGCCCGCCTCAACGACGCCGCGCTCGTGATCGAGGCGGGCCGGATCCTGTGGATCGGCCCGGCCTCCGCGGCCCCCGCGGCCGACACCCGCACGGATGTCGGCGGTCGCGCCGTGCTGCCCGGCTGGGTCGACACGCACACCCACCTGGTCTTCGCGGGCGACCGGGCCGCGGAATTCGAGGCCCGGATGGCGGGGCAGCGCTATGCCGCGGGCGGCATCAACACCACCGTGGCCGCGACCCGGGCGGCGAGCGAGGAACAGCTCGCCCGGGGAGCCGCCCGGCTGCGGCGGGAGGCCGAGGCCCAGGGCACCACGTTCCTGGAGACGAAGACCGGCTACGGCCTCGACCTGGCGAGCGAGACCCGGTCGGCGCGCGCCGCGACATCCGTGGCCGACGTGGTCACGTTCCTCGGCGCCCACCTCGTGCCGGACGGAATCGACCGGCGCGACTACCTCGATCTGGTCACCGGGCCGATGCTCGCCGCGGTGGCCCCTTATGCCGACTACATCGACGCGTTCTGCGAGGTCGGCGCGTTCGACGTGGAGGAGAGCCGGGAGGTGCTGCTCGCCGGCCGCGCGGCCGGCCTCGGCGTGCGCGTGCACGGCAACCAGCTCGGCTTCAGCGGCGGAGTGCGGCTCGCGGTCGAGCTCGGCGCCGCGAGCGTCGACCACTGCAATCACCTGAAGGAGCGCGACATCGAGGCGCTCGCGGGCGGGGCGACCGTGGCGACGCTGCTGCCGGCCTGCGACCTGTCCACCCGGCAGCCGTTCCCGCCGGCCCGGAGGCTGCTCGGCGCAGGGGCGAGGATCGCCCTGGCCACCAACTGCAACCCGGGCACCTCGTACACGACGTCGATGCCGTTCTGTGTTTCGACGGCGGTGCTGCAGATGGGGCTGACCATCGACGAGGCCGTCTGGGCGGCGACCCGCGGTGCCGCCGCGGCAGTCGGCCGCGAGAACGGGGCGGATGCGGCCGGGTCGCTGCGGGTGGGCGGGTGGGCAGACCTGCAGGTGCTCGACGCGCCATCCGTCGCCCATCTGGCCTACCGGCCGGGGGTGCCGCTCACCTTGGCCGTCTGGCGGCGGGGCGTGCGGAGCCGGCTCTGTGGGCTGGAGGGCTCGGATGGGCTGGACGGCTCTGGTGGCTCTGATGCCTCTGGTCGCACGGATGCCTGACGCCGGCCTGGCCTGGCTGCCGGCCACCGAGCGCGTGCCGGTCCCGTGGCGGAACGGCGGCGGCACCACTACCGAGGTGATCGTTCGCGGTGCCGGTCCGGCAGTACGAGGTGCGAGCTTTCCCCGGCGAGCGAGTCGTGGAGCCGGACGGATCCCGAGGCAATGCGGTGCTCTCCCGCCCCACTGAGAGCGGTTGCGGATGAGCATGGTCGACGAGTTCGATCACCCGCGGGTCGCACTGGGTTCCCCCGTGCGTGCTCATGTCCGGTACCGGATCCGGCACGGGTGAGAGCCTGCTCTCGTCCTCCACAAAAGCAGCTTGATCAGGTTATCCACCGGCTTTTCCTGTTCTCAGGGGATGTCGGAGGGTGCGCCTAGAGTCGAGGCATGTCCACCACCGTGAGCACCACCCAGGAGCAGCTCGGGCTGCTCTTCGACGCCGTTGCGGCCGCCGATCGGGTGATCGCGCAAGGCTTCGCCCTGCGGGCCGATGCCGTGGAGGCTGCGCGCCGCTTCAGTGAGGCGCACGCGGCGGAGATCCCGCGGGGAGCGCAGTCCCTCTGGGACCAGACGGAGATCGCGAGACGGGAGCTCTCCAGCGAACTGGCCGTGACGCTGCGGATCCCGGAGCGCACCGCGGAGACCCTGCTCGCGGAGAGCCGGGCCCTGGCCGAGGACCTCCCCGCGACGCGGGCCGCACTGAGAGACGGTCTGTTCAGTTACCGGCACGCGCAAACGATTCTTGGGCAGGCCTGGTCGATCCCCACCGAGGGGCTCGCCGCCTTCGAACAGGCCCTGCTGCCCGCTGCGCAGATCCTGACCGTTTCGAAGCTCAAGCACAAGGCCAGGCTGCTCCGGGAACGGCTGCACCCGGAGACGATCACGGCGAGGCACGCGCGGTCGATCGCGGAGCGGTCCTCGTGCGTGCAGGCGGAGGCCGACGGGATGGCGACCCTCTACCTGACGACGGGCGCGGAGCTGGTGCAGGCGATCTTCGCCCGCGCCAACGACCTCGCCGTGAGCCTGCAGGGCCTCGGCGAGAAGCGCACGCTCACGCAGGTGCGCACAGACGTGATCAGCGACCTGCTGATCAACGGAGTCACCCCGACCGGCGTCGGCACCGGCGTCAAAGCCACCGTGCACGTGACCGTCCCGGTGATGACGCTCCTCGGGCACAGCGAGGAACCCGGCTACCTGGAAGGGTACGGACCGATCGACCCCGCGACGGCGCGGGATCTGGCATCGCGGGCGCCGAGTTTCACCCGGCTGCTCACCCACCCGGAGACGGGCGTAGTGCTCTCGGTGGGCCGGGACCGGTACAAGACGCCCAAGGCCATGCGCCGATTCCTCCGCCTCCGTGACGAGACCTGCCGTTTTCCGGGTTGCCATCGGGCGGCGAGGGGTGCGGAAGTCGACCACAGCCACGACTGGGCCCTGCTCGGCGAGACCGCGCACGACAACCTCGCACACCTGTGCAAACCCAACCACGCTCTGAAAACCCAGACCCGGTGGACCGTCACCCAGCAACCGGGCGGCATCCTGACCTGGACGTCCCCAACGGGTCGGGACTTCGTCACCGAGCCCGCCACCGTGCTCCCGACCGGGCCGCCGACCGCAGATCCCCCGGACGACGCGCCGTTTTGAGGGCACCGCCGTTTTGAGGACTCTAGAGCGAAACGTCTGCCGCGTCGGGCAGCACACCGACCCGGGCCCCCGCCGCCTGGTCACGCAGATAGCCGGCGAATCCCGCCGGGGCGCGCCCGGCGAGCCGACCGGAGGTGAGCACGGGGATCAGTTCGGTACGAATCTCGCTCACCCCGAGGCGGCGCAGCGCCGAAACCAGCCGCACATCCTCGTTCCCGTCGACGAGGGCGAATTCGCCGGCCTGCAGGTACCGGTCGGCACGCACCCCGAGGTTCGCGCCGTGCACATGGGGGTGCCCTTCTACCAGCCGGTGCGCGGCGTCCCACAGTTCCCTGCCTCCGTCGGACAGCCGGTCGTCAGGCACCACGGTTCCCAGCACGAGATCGACGGAGTTGCGGGCGAAGGCGAGCTGCGCGGTCAGCCAGTTCGGCGGCACGGCGGAGTCGGCATCCGTCGTCGCGATCCACGTCGCGGTGGAGAAGTGGGTCAACGTCGGGAGCAGGTGCCGCGCCCCCGCCCGGCGGGCAAGGCCGACGCCGCCACCGTCCGTGCTGATGCTCGCGAACGCAGGCCAGTCAGCAGCGACCTCGGCCGTGCCGTCGCTGCACCGGTCGAGCACGACCACGACCTCGATCACGGGCGGCGCCTCGCCTGCCACGCGGGCGACCTCCCCGACCGCCACGGTCAACGCGGCCAGGCACCGTGGCAGGAGCTCCTCCTCATCACGGGCCGGGACCACGACGATGACCCTGTCGATCGCCTCGCCGACCGCCCCGCCGACCGTCACGGTGTCAGGCCTTCGCGTTGCGCGACCGAGCGCGTCGGCGCGGCTTCGAACACCTCGAGCAGGAAGTCGCGTTCCCGATGCTCCACCGTGCGCTCGAACCCGGCCAGCCTGCCGAGTTCTGCGTGCACCTGGTCGCCGTTCAACGGATACTCGGGCACCGGATGCCTCCAGTGGCAGGCCACGATCACGCCACCGGGTGCCATGCTGCCGCGGCATCGCCGGAGCACCTCGCGCAGCTCCACCGCCGAGAAGTAGTAGCCGACCTCGGAGAACACGATCAGGTCGAAGCTGCCCTCCGGCCACTCGGCGGGCAGGGTGCGCCGGGCGAAGGTGACGCCGGGGTGTGCGGCCAGCCGGGCTCGGGCCTCCCGCAGCGGCTGCTCCGCGACGTCGACCGCGGCGACGGTGTCGCACCGGTCGGCCAGGCCGGCCGTGAGGACGCCGATCGAGCAGCCCAGTTCCAGCGCCGCCCGGAATTGTTTGCGAGGCAAGGCCGCCAGGGTCAGGGATCGCTTGCGCTCCTCGTACCACCGGGTCTCGAACCCCCAGGGGTCACGCTTCCCGGCGTAGAACTCCTCGAAGAAGGCACCGGACAGGCTCGGTTCGACCTCGACCTCGACCTCGACCTCCATCTCCATCTCGATCTCCATCTCGATCTCCATCTCGATCTCCATCTCGATCTCGATCTCGATGAAGGTCTCATACCCGCGTTCGAAGTGCGCGGCAAAAGCCTCCTGGATGATCGGTTCGTCTCCGGTCAGCCCGGAGAGCGGCTGCACCTGGCTGAAATGCAGGGCCATCGCCCGGGTCTTACGCCGACGGTCTTCGGGTGCCAGCTCCAGGGTGCGAATCACGCCGTCCGACCAGACCGGGTCCCCGGGCGTGGACCAGTGCCAGGCCCAGATCGGGTATGCGAAGAGACTGACGCCCCGGCCGCGAGCGGCGTGGCAGGCGGCCTCTGCCGCCGCAGCGTGGTCCGGATGTCCGTCCAGCGTCCAGGGGGCGACCAGCCAGGTTCCCGGTCCGTCCGAGCCGATCTCGGCGGAAATCGCTCGGGACGCCTCGTCACGATGCCCGGCCAGGGTTCCGTCGGGGAGGTCGAGCAGGCGCACCAACGCCGAGGGTGCCAGCGCTGCGATGGCCGCCGTCACCTCGACCCGGCGCAATGCCGCGAGCCGCGCGGGGTCGTGCGTGCCGGACCCGGGATGGGAGGCCTCACCGTTGGTGAGCACCACGACCGTCACCGGGACTCCGGCCCGCCCGGCCCACGCGATCAGCCCGCCGGCGCCGAGGGTCTCGTCGTCGGGGTGCGCAGCGATCACGACGAGCCGGAGCAAGTCGTCGACGCACAGTGCCTGCACCGGCGGTGCCGGCGACAGTGGTCCGGATCCGGGGGCCACCGAGCCGACGGATGCCGCTTCACCCGCTGCGACGGCCTCCCGATGCGCCGCCGCCCACAGGTTCTCGGGCGTGCCGGCATCCGTGTGGCTGAAGCTCACCACGGGGATACGCCGGCATCCCGCAGCCGGCGGCCGAGCGCCGCGTCGTCCCGTTCGGCGTGGTGCTGGCGCACGTACAGCTGCAGATCGGAGACGCGAGCGGAGTGCCGGGCCTCGAGGGCGAGCGGTGCGGGGCCGAGCGCGTGGCCGGTTCGAGTGATCACCTCGTCGACCGTGCGCGCGACCTGGCCGCGCACCCGCGCCGCGAGGAGGGCGCCCTGCTCCCCGGCGGCATCCCCGGCGTCGATCGCGGCAGCCGCGTCAGTCAGGGAGACCCCGGCTGTCGTCAGCGCGAGGTCGAGGGCGCCCAGGTGCGCGAGCGCGATCTGATCGGGTTCCCGCTCGAGCACGGACTCCCAGACCCGCCTGGCCACGCCGACGGCGCCGCCCCACCAGCAGGCCGCGACGCCGATCCCACCCCAGGCGAAGCCCGGTCGGCGGAGGTACCAGCCGTCGTCCCCGACCGGCCGGGCCCGGACGCCCCGGAACTCGACGGGTCCGCTGGGTACGGCCGGGAGCCCTCGACCCACCCACGCCTCCGTGTGGACGGTGATCCCGGGGTCGGCCAGGTCGACTTCGAACAGCCTCCGGGTGGTGGCCGAGGTGTGTGCCGTGACGAGGGCGTGGCTGAGCGAGCGGGCGAGCGAGCACCAGGGTTTCGTGCCGTCGAGCTGCCACGACCCGCCGCCGGCCGCGCCGGCCGGCCGCGCGTCGAGCCGGCTCCCCGCGCCTTCGGCGGCGAAGACGCCCCAGCTCGATTCCGTGGTGCCACCGCCGACGAGCCCGGCCGGGTCGACGCCGGCCTGGTCCAGGATGGCGAGCGCGTCCAGGTGCGCCTCGACGACCCGCCCCGCCGTGAGGTCTGCCGCGGCGAGGGAGGCCAGCGTCTCGAACAGCCGGCGCGTCTGCCCCGATCCCGGCCGGGGAACACTGCCGCCGAGCGCGCGGGCCAGGTCCAGGGCCCGCGCGGCGTCACCGTTCACGGCACAGGCCGCCGTCGCGGCATCGCGCAGACCGGCCTCCGCCGTGCGCTTCCCGATCGGGGTCAGCCAGACCGGTTTCGCGCTCTCGATCCGCGTCACACCGACCCCCTGTGTCGTGCCGACCGCGCCGAGTCCGCTCGCCGGCGCGTTGAACTGAAGCTCAGGCTTGTGCCTCAGGCCTTGCCGACCGGCTTGGTCGGCGCCTTGGCCGTGGGCTTGCGTGGGGTGCGGTTCTCGGCGCTGACCATCCAGGCGTACTGTTCCAGCTTCTCGATGAAACCGTGCAGGATGTCGGCGCTGGTCGGGTCTTCCTCGTCGACCGCGTCGTGCACGGCACGGATGTTGTCGACCGTCGCGTTCAGGCGGTCGGTGATCAGGCCGACCGTCTCGGCGGTGTCCACCTCTCCGGCCGGGAACTTGGCCAGGTGGGTGGTCGCGGTGACCGTCTCGCTGCGTCCGTCCGGCAGGGAGTCGAGTGCACGCATCCGCTCGGCGAGTTCGTCGGAGAACAGCCGGGCGTCGTCGATGATCTCATCGAGCTGCAGGTGCAGGTCGCGGAAGTTCTTGCCGACGACGCTCCAGTGCGCCTGCTTGCCCTGCACGTGCAGCTCGATCAGGTCGACGAGCACGGATTGCAGGTTGGAGCCGAGTTCTGCTGATGCCTTCACTGTGTTGCGCCCCTCTCAGATGGGGGAAACACGTCTCGGCCGCTTGCCAGCCGGTGCCCCCGTTTGGATTCAGACAGCACTGTATCAGGTGCCCATTCGAACTAGTGGTGGACTGCGCGGCGGCTTTCGAGGCGGAGTTCGAGCTCGTTCATCACGAGCGCGGCCAGGTCTTCGAGGGTGGCGATCTCCTCCGCTGTCACCGTTCGTGGCTCGTGGTCCAGCACGCACAGAGTGCCCAGGTTGTACCCGTTCTGGGTCGTCAGCGGAACGCCGGCGTAGAACTGCAGGCCGAACCCCTCGGCCACGAGCGGGTTCGCCAGCGCGCGCGGATCGCGGCGGGCATCCTCTATCAACCACGGGCCTTCGGAGAGAATGGCCGACGCACAGAGCCCGGGGTCGCGCGGGATCTCCTTGAGGTCGAGTCCGTGATGTGCCTTGAACCAGATTCGGTCGGTGTCAACGATGCTGACGATGGCGATCGGCACGGAGAACACCCGCGCGGCGAGGGCTGCGATCCGGTCGAAGGTGCCGTCCGGAGGGGTGTCGAGAATCTCGAGGCGGGCCACCTCGTCGAGCCGCTGGGGTTCATCGGCGTCCAGGTGGTGAGTCTCCATGACGCGGTGCCGGCCGGTTTCGGCGATGACAGCCTGCCGCAGGGCGAGCACGACATCCGCGGCGGGCGGGCGCTGCTCGGGGTCGCGTGCCAGCATCGACGTGAGCAGATCGCGCCACGCCGGAGCGAGGGTCTCCGGCATGGCCGGATCCCCAAGGAGCCTGGCCACGGCCGACTGGACGGGCTGTCCGGGAAACGCCGTCTCGCCGGTGAAGCATTCCAGGAGCACGAGTCCCAGGGCGTAGATGTCGCTGGGAGGGCCCACCCGGTCGCCGCGGGCCTGTTCGGGGCTGAGGTAGGCGGCCGTGCCGGTCGTCAGGCCCTGGTTGGTCATCCGCGCGGCGTCCGGGAACAGGGCGATGCCGAAATCGGTGAGCCTGGCCCGCGTTCTCGAATCGGAGCTGTATTCGGCCAGGAGAATATTGGCCGGTTTGATGTCACGGTGCACGACCCCGCGGCCGTGGATGTAGTCCAGGCCCTCGGCGAGGTCGTAACCGACCTGCGCGATGTGGCGGGTGGACAGCGGGTCCTGGTCGAGCCTGCGCCGGAGGTCCGCCCCGGCCACGAGTTCCATCACCAGGTAGATCCGCGGCCGCCCGGCGTCTGCGCGGTGCACGCCGACGTCGAACAGTGTGGTCACGCTGTGGTGGTTCAGGCTCGCCAGGACGTTGATCTCCGCTTGCTGCCGTGCGATGTCGATCTCGGTCGCGGCGGCGGCATCGAAGATCTTGATCGCGACGTCCCGGCCCAACCGCTCGTCGGTGGCGCGGTAAACCGAGGCCATGCCGCCACGGCCGATCAGGTCCTTCAACCGGTAACGGCCGTTCAGGAAACCCGGTGATCCCTCGGTCATCGGACCCCCCTTTTGAGGATTAGTCTAGGACACCCGCGAGGACGATTTCTCACATCATTCGCCACACTCATCTCCGGCGGGCGCCGCTGGCCCGATGGTGCCACACTGAGGCTATGACGGGGATGCGGAGTCTCGGGCGGGTACAGGCAACCTGGCTCGAGTGCGCTGCGGTGGTTCTGGTGCTGGCCGGATGCGCGGCGCCCGC
The DNA here is from genome assembly GCF_004403545.1 of Cryobacterium sp. TmT2-59. NCBI lineage: Bacteria > Bacillati > Actinomycetota > Actinomycetes > Micrococcales > Microbacteriaceae > Cryobacterium > Cryobacterium sp. TmT2-59. The sequence goes on from NZ_SOGM01000013.1 coordinate 70,709, forward strand.
CCGCGGCCCGGTCGGCGGTTCCCAGTCACCGCGTTCGACCACGGCGGCCACCCCGACGGCGACGACCACTCCGACCGCCTCAGCGGCGCCGACCGCGACGCCGACCACGCCACCCCGCGCCGAACCGGGCGTCTGTACCCGCGACCACCTGGCGCTGTCGCTGCAGGCCCGGCCCCATGACAGCGGCATGAGCAGCTTCTACTGGGACCTGCGGCTGACGAACACCGGCTCGGTGGAGTGTTCGGTCCAGGGCTACCCGGTGGTTACTCTGATCGACTCCAACTCCGGTGAGACGATCGGGGCGGTGTCCGGCGTCGAAGAGAGCACCGTGAGCGTTGTGCCGGTGGCGCCCGGCGCATCCGCTTACAGCCTGCTGCACCTCACGCAGGCGGGCGCGCACCCGGATTGCGCGATCGTGCCGGTCACCGCCCTCGCCGTGACCCTGCCGGAGTGGGACGCGGCCGAGCGTGTGGCCACGCCGAACCCGATCGAGGGTTGCAGCGACGACAGCACGGTGCTGGTGCGCACCCGACCGCTGGCCCCCGCCCCCGTCTCGTTCTAGCGCAGCGACTCAGCGTTCCCGGCCGCCCTCGCCCGGAAGGTTGGGCACCGCGCCCGCCCCCAGGCTCGTGCCTCTAACCAATTCGACGGAGATTTTGCTCCCCGGAGCCTGTTTTGGACCGAAACAGCCCGATTTCGGCAAAATCTCCGTCGAATTGGTGCGGGCGCGGATCGGCGGATCGGCGTACCCTCAGCGGCACGAAGCCCCATCAGCCCGAGTAATCCATGTATAGAGGAGCAACCATGTCTGTGGCACGCGTGACAACACTGAGCGTCCGGTCCGAGAAGTCATTCGAGGATGCCGTCTCGGCCGGGATCGAGCGGGCCCACAGGACCCTGCGCGGCATCTCCGGGGCCTGGGTCAAGGAGCAGAAGGTCGTCGTCGACGACGGCAAAATCACCTCGTGGGACGTCGTCATCGAAGTGACTTTCGTCCTCGAGGACTAGCCCGGCGGTGAGGACACTCCGCAGCCCACGCCCCTAACGAATTCGACGGAGATTTTGCTCCCCGGAGCCTGTTTTGGGGCATGACGGCCCCAAATCGCCAAAATCTCGGCTCTCCTGTCGTAACCGTGGGTTAAACCCGGCCGGGGAGCACTGGTTTGTGGCCGCCGAGGCTGAGCATGGCGAGGGCGATGAGGGCGTCGGATGATTTGAAGCCGA